>NZ_ALIP01000135.1:0-55235 GCF_000283075.1 Pseudoxanthomonas sp. GW2 | reverse complement strand
CGCCGCACCGAGCAGCAGGCCGCCAACCTGGAGGAAACCGCCGCCTCGATGGAGGAGCTGACCTCCACCGTCAAGCAGAACGCCGAGCATGCGCGCCAGGCCAACCAGCTGGCGATCGGCGCGGCCGACGTCGCCTCGCAGGGCGGCGCGGTGGTCGGCGAGGTGGTGCAGACCATGACCGCCATCGAGGATTCCTCGAAGAAGATCGCCGACATCATCTCGGTGATCGACGGCATCGCCTTCCAGACCAACATCCTGGCGCTCAATGCCGCGGTGGAAGCGGCGCGCGCCGGCGAGCAGGGCCGCGGCTTCGCCGTGGTCGCCTCCGAGGTGCGCACCCTGGCCCAGTGCTCGGCCGGCGCCGCCAAGGAGATCAAGCAGCTGATCGACGACTCGGTGGGCAAGGTCGCCAATGGTTCGGCGCTGGTGCAGAAGGCCGGCACCACCATGGGCGAGATCGTGGCCAGCGTGCACCGGGTGACCGACATCATGTCCGAGATCTCGGCCGCCTCGCAGGAGCAGACCGCGGGCATCGAGCAGGTCAGCCAGACCGTGGTGCAGATGGACGAGACCACCCAGCAGAACGCCGCGCTGGTGGAGGAGGCTTCCGCCGCGGCGCGCTCGATGGCCGAGCAGGCCGGACAGCTGGTCGAGGCCGTGGCGGTGTTCCGCCTGGCCGATGGCCTGGGCCAGTCCGCGCTGCGCGCGCCGGCGCACAGGCGCCCGGCGGTGGCAGCGGCCCGGCCAGCGCCTGCGGCGCGCCCGCGGCGGCGCCGGTGGCGGCGGCGACCGCCGACGACGGCGAGTGGCAGGAGGTCTGATCCCCCGCGTTCCGGAAGGCCGTCCCCCGCGGCCTTCCAGGCAGGAAGACGCCGGCTTCGCGCCGGCGTTTTCCTTTGTGGCGCGGCCTCAGCCGAGGGCGATCCCGGCCGCTTCCAGCGCGCTGCGGGTCGGCGCGTCGCCGTCTGGGGCCACCGGCCGGGTCAGCTCCCACAGGAAGCGGACGCGGAAGCCGGCGGCTGCCGCGTCCTGCGCGGTCCACAGCACGCAGTAGTCGCGCGCCAGGCCGCATACGTGCACCTCGTCGATGCCGCGTTCGCGCAGCCAGCCGGCCAGGCCGGTGGCCGGGCGGCTGCCGCCGGGGCCATGGTTCTCGCGGAACGCACTGTAGGAATCCACCTGCGGCCGGGTGCCCTTGCGCAGCACCAGGTCGGCCGCGCTCCAGTCCACCCGCGGGTCCAGCGCGGCGCCGGGCGTGCCCTGCACGCAGTGGTCCGGCCACAGGGTCTGTGGCTGGCCGTGCAGTTCGACCTGCTCGAACGCTTGGCGACCGGGATGGGCGCTGGCGAAGGAAGCGTGCCCGCGCGGATGCCAGTCCTGGGTGGCGACCACGGTGCGGTAGCTGCGCGAGCGCAGCAGCGCATCGATGGCCGGGACGATGGCATCGCCCTCGTGGCAGGGCAGGGCGCCGCCGGGCATGAAGTCCGGCTGCAGGTCGACGACGATCAGGGCGGTGGTGTCGGGATGCATCACGGGGAACCGGGCCTGCCGCGGCATGCGGCGGGCCTGCAATGATGCCGCGGATGCCCCGCGCGGGGCATCCGCCCGCGCGCGGCCTCAGGCGATCGAGGCGCGGTAGATCGACTCGATCGAGGCATCGAGGGCCTGGTTGAACTCCTCGTCGCACTGCTGCGCGCCCAGGCCCTCGGTCAGGGCGCGGCTGAAGCTGGCGATCACGCCCGGGTTGCGGGCGAGCCTGGCGTTGGCCTCCTCGCGGCTGTAGCCGCCGGACAGGGCCACGACCTTCAGCACCGACGGATGCGCGACCAGCTCGGCGAAATAGCCGTCGATGCTGGGCAGGGTCAGCTTGAGCATCACCGGGGTGGCGGCGTCGATCGTGTCCAGGTGCTGCAGCAGGCCGCGCTTGAGCTCGGCCTCGATCGCCTCCTTGTCGGCGGCCTTGATGTCCACCTCCGGCTCGACGATCGGCACCAGCCCGGCGGCCAGTACCTTGCGCGCCAGCTCGAACTGCTGGTCCAGCACCGCGGCGATGCCGGCGGGGTTGTTGGCCTTGATCACCGAGCGCTCCTTGGTGCCGAACACGCCCTTGGCCTTGGCCCGCGCCAGCAGCTCTTCAAGCCCGGGGATCGGCTTCATCAGCTGCACGCCGCCGTCCTCGGCCTCCAGGCCCTTGTCGATCTTCAGGAACGGCACCACCTGCTTGCGCTCCCACAGGAAGCGCGCCGCCTCCTCGCCGGCGAAGCGGTCGTCCAGGGTGCGCTCGAACAGGATGGCACCGAGGATGCGCCTGCCGTCGAAGGCCGGGCTGGTGACGATGCGCTCGCGCATGCGGTGCACCAGGGCGAACATCTCGGCTTCGTTGGCGTAGGCCGACTCGTCGATGCCGTACAGCTTCAACGCCTTGGGCGTACTGCCGCCGCTCTGGTCGAGCGCGGCGATGAAACCCTGGCCTGAAGCAATGCGGTCACGCTGTTCGCGGTTGATGGTCACGGCTGTTCCCTTGGCTAGGTTCGGGGGCCGACGATCTTAGCCGCCGGCCCGTAAGCGCAACGTGCCGCCGGCGCCAGACAACGCTGTCAGCGCGGCGCCTGCACACCGACATGTGGGCGATCTCGTGCAACATGTCCGCCCGCGCCAAGCCTTCCGCCGCCGTCCCCGATGTCCGTCCAGGCCGCCACCGCCCCACCCCCCGCCGCCGCGGCACAGGCCGCGCTGGCCGCGTTCCTCGCCCGCCACCGCCGCCTGTTCGTGCTCACCGGCGCCGGGATCAGCACCGGTTCCGGCATCCCCGACTACCGCGACGCCGACGGCGCCTGGAAGCGCACGCCGCCGATCACCCTGCAGGCCTTCACCGGCGACGGCCACACCCGCCGCCGTTACTGGGCTCGTAGCCTGGCCGGCTGGGCGCCGTTCGCCGCGGCCCGGCCCAATGCCGCCCACCACGCCCTGGCGGAACTGCAGCGCAAGGGCCGGGTCGCCCGGCTGCTGACCCAGAACGTGGACGGCCTGCACCAGCGCGCCGGCAGCACCGGGGTGATCGACCTGCACGGGCGCCTGGACCACGTGGCGTGCCTGGGTTGCGGCCTGCGCCTGCCGCGCGCCGGCTTCCAGCAGCAGCTGCTGGCGTGCAATCCCGGCTGGGACGCGCACCTGGCCGCGGTGGCGCCGGACGGCGACGCCGACCTGGAAGGCGTGGACTTCGCCGCCTTCCAGGTGCCGGACTGCCCGGCCTGCGGCGGCATGCTCAAGCCGGACGTGGTGTTCTTCGGCGAGAGCGTGCCCCGCGCCCGGGTCGAGGAGGCCACCGCCGCCTTGCACGACAGCGACGCGCTGCTGGTGGTCGGCTCCTCGCTGATGGTCTGGTCCGGCTTCCGCTTCGCGCGGATGGCGGCCGAGGCCGGCATCCCCCTGGCCATCCTCAACCGCGGCCGCACCCGCGCCGACGGGCTGGAGGCGGCCAGGCTGGAAGCCGACTGCGCCCGGGTCCTGCCGGAGCTGGTCGCCGCGTTGTGAGGCGGCGGTGCGGATCGCGCGACGCTGCGATCCGGCCACGGCCTTGCAGCGCCACCGCGGTGGGGCTGCAATGCGGGGCCCACCGGTAACCGCCTCGCCATGAGCCAGCTGTTCACCCCGCTCCACCTCGGTCCCCTGCAACTGCGCAACCGCATCGTGGTCGCGCCCATGTGCCAGTACTCGGCGCACGACGGCGTGGCCTCGGACTGGCACCACATCCACCTCGGCAACCTGGCCCTGTCCGGCGCCGGCCTGCTGATCCTGGAAGCGACCGCGGTGCAGGCCAACGGCCGCATCACCCATGCCGACCTGGGCCTGTGGAACGACGACCAGGAGGCGGCGCTGGCCGCGCTGCTGGCCTCGCTGCGGCGCTGGTCGCCGATGCCGCTGGGCATCCAGCTGGCGCATGCCGGACGCAAGGCCTCCACCGCGCGGCCGTGGGAGGGCGGCGCCCCGATCGCCGCCGGCGAGCCGGGCGGCTGGACCACGGTGGCCCCTTCCGCCCTGCCGTATGCCGGAGACCACCCCCTGCCGCAGGCGCTGGACGCGGCCGGCATCGATGCCCTGGTCGAGGCCTTCGTGGCCTCGGCGTGCCGCGCCGCGCGCCTCGGCCTGGACCTGGTCGAGCTGCACGCCGCGCACGGCTACCTGCTGCACCAGTTCCTGTCGCCACTGAGCAACCACCGCGACGACGCCTACGGCGGCAGCCTGGAGAACCGCATGCGCCTTCCGCTGCGGGTGTTCGATGCAGTGCGCGCGGCACTGCCGGAGCAGGTGGCGCTGGGCATGCGCATCTCCGCCAGCGACTGGGTCGAGGGCGGCTGGGACCTGGAGCAGAGCATCGTCCTGGCGCGGGAACTGGACGCGCGCCGCTGCCACTTCATCCACGTCTCCAGCGGCGGCCTGGATCCGCGCCAGCAGATCGCCGTGGGACCGGGCTACCAGGTGCCGTTCGCCGCGGCGATCCGCGGCCAGGTGCGCATGCCGGTGATCGCGGTGGGCCTGATCACCGAAGCGCGCCAGGCCGAGGCCATCGTCGCCGGTGGCCAGGCCGATGCCGTGGCCCTGGCCCGCGGCATGCTCTACGACCCGCGCTGGCCCTGGCATGCCGCCGCCGAGCTGGGGGCGAAGGTGCACGCACCGCCGCAGTACCTGCGCTGCGAGCCGCACGGGGCGCGCGGCCTGTTCGGCTGAGGCGGCGGTAACAGCTGCAACCGCCGCGCGCGCCGGCCGTGGCTCGCATACCATGGCCGGCCTATGCGCCACGACTACATCCTCGCCCTCTCCTGCCCGGACCGTACCGGCATCGTCTACCGCGTTTCCGGCCTGCTGTTCGGCCAGGGCTGCAACATCCTCGACGCCCAGCAGTTCGGCGACGAGGAGACCGGCCGCTTCTTCCTGCGCGTGCACTTCGACCTGCCCGCGCCGGAGGCGTACCCGGCGCTGATCGAGCGCTTCGGCCACCTGGCGGCGGAATTCGGCATGGACTGGCAGGTGCATGACGCGCGCCGCCGCGCGCGGTTGCTGGTGCTGGTCAGCAAGCAGGGCCACTGCCTCAACGACCTGCTGTTCCGCGCCCACAGCGGCCAGCTCAACGTGGACATCGCCGCGGTGGTCTCCAACCACCCCGACTTCGCCGCGTTGTCGGCCTCCTACGGGGTGCCGTTCCCCCACCTGCCGGTGGACAACGGGAACCGCCCGCGGCAGGAGCAGGCGATCCTGGACCTGGTCGAGCGCGAACGGGTCGACCTGGTGGTGCTGGCGCGCTACATGCAGATCCTCTCGCCGCGCATGTGCGAGGCGCTGGCCGGGCGCGCGATCAACATCCACCACAGCTTCCTGCCCAGCTTCAAGGGCGCCCAGCCCTACCACCAGGCGCACGCGCGCGGGGTCAAGATCATCGGCGCCACCGCGCACTACGTGACCCCGGACCTGGACGAGGGCCCGATCATCGAGCAGGACGTGGCCCGGGTGGACCACGCCATGACCCCGCGCGACCTGATCCGCGTCGGCAGCGACATCGAATCGCAGGTGCTGGCACGTGCGGTGCGCCGCCACGTCGAGCACCGCATCCTGCTCAACGGCCATAAGACCGTCGTCTTCCGCTGAAGCGCAGCCTTCCTGGCGCCGGCAGGGGCGCCGTTCCGTGCGGGCGTCGCCGGCATGCACCGCCGCTATTCCGTGGGCCATCCCGTACGCATGCGTGCGTACCGGGCAGGCCTACGCGGGCGCCACCGGACGCCTGCGGATTGTCGCAGTGCAGCAGCAAGCTCCTGATCCAAAAGCGGTTTCCGGACCAGAAAAAATATTCACACAACCGTGAGTGAGTGTTGACAGCGCGGTTTCCGCCTTGCAGTATCCGGGCACGCTTTCGTGCTTAACCGGCAATCCTTGGGAGGGGATCCGCATGGCAAGTCGTCTGGTCGCGTCCGCATACGTGGCAACGTTGCTCGCTTTACCTGTTTCCGCCCTGGCGCAGGCCACCGGCCAGGCGCTGGAATCGCGGTCCCAGCCTGGCGGCGCCCAGGAACTGGACGCCATCGTGGTCACCGCGACCCGCCGCAGCGAGAAGCTGCAGGACGTGCCGCTGAGCGTGACCGTGCTCGGCCAGGAACAGCTCGATGCCAAGGGCATCGTCGGCTACGAGGGCCTGGCCCATGAAACCCCGGGCGTGGTGCTCAACCGCCCCAGTGCGAACTTCAACAACTTCACTGCGCGCGGCATCGCCACCAACGGCTACAACGCCAACCTGCAGAGCACGGTGGCGATCTACATCGACGAACTGCCGATCTCGGCCAATGGCAACTCGACCGTGCTCGACCCGAGCCTGTACGACGTCGAGCGCATCGAGTTCCTGCGCGGCCCGCAGGGCACGCTGTTCGGCTCCGGCTCGCTGGCCGGCGCGCTGCGCATCCTGACCCACGCGCCCGACCCCAACGCCTTCGACGCCTCGTTCCTGGCCGACGTCGGCGTCACCGGTTCCAGCTCGCTGCGCCAGCGCTACAACGCGATGGTCAACATCCCGCTGGCGCAGGACACCATGGCCCTGCGCGTGGTCGGCTTCTCGCGCAACGAGGACGGCTACATCGACAACCTCGGCACCGGCGTCAAGGACGCCAACGTGCTCAAGGCCTGGGGCGGCCGCGCCACCCTGCTGTGGGAGCCGACCGACCGCTTCTCCGCGCAGGTGCGCCTGTCGCGCGAGGAGAGCACGCCGGAGGATTCCTCGCTGACCAACCCGGACCTCGGCCGGGACAAGCGCTACTCCGACCGTCCCGACATGTTCAACGGGACGATGGACAACTACAACCTGACCCTGGACTACCAGTTCGACGGCGCCCACTTGACCAGCTCCTCGACCTGGTCGGACTACGACGCGGCGTTCAACGTGGACCTGGCCGGCACCTACGGCCAGGCCTTCGCCTTCGCCCTGGACGCGCCGTTCAACAGCAAGACCTTCGTCCAGGAAGTGCGCCTGGTGTCCGACACCGGTGGCCGGTTCGAGTGGGTGCTCGGCGGCTTCCACTTCAAGCGCGACCGCGACGTCTACTTCGGCTACCGCTCCAACGAGGAATTCCTGCAGCGCAGCGGCATCACCGGCCTGCCGGACGAGTACTACCTGCGCTTCCTCAGCACCGACGTGTCAAAGGAGCAGGCGCTGTTCGGCCAGCTGACCTACCACTTCAACGACGACTTCTGGGCCACCCTGGGCCTGCGCTACGGCAGCACCCAGGCCCAGGCCTTCACCGCCGCCGGCGGCTACAACAGCGACTACCTCACCCAGGCCTACCTGTACGCCTTCTTCGGCATCCCCGGCGGCCCGGTCACGATCACCCCGGTCGAGGCCGCCACCGGCGCGAAGGCCAAGGAAACCGGCCCGTCGTACCGGCTCAGCGCTTCCTGGCGCCCGGTGCCGTCGGTCACCACCTACGCTGCGGTCGCCACCGGCTTCCGCGCGCCGGTGGTCAATGCCCGCGCCGGATCGGTCAGCACCATCGACCCGGACGACCTGGTCATCCCCTACGGCGCCGATTCGGACAAGCTCATCAACTACGAGCTGGGCATGAAGGGCAGCTGGCTCGACGGCCGCCTGGCCGCCAACCTGGCGCTGTACTACGTCGACTGGAACGACATCCAGGTGCAGGCCAACCGCGTCTCCGACCAGGTCCAGTTCGCCACCAACATCGGCGGGGCCTACAGCCGTGGCCTGGAGTTCGAGCTGATGGCCATGCCGAACATGGACTGGACGATCGCACTGAACGGCTCGTTCAACCGCGCCCGGGTCGATGAACTGACCCCGCAGGAGGCCGCGATTTCCGGCACTGTCCTCGGCGCGCGGCTGGCCGCGCCGGAGTTCAGCGCCTCGCTGGTCACCAGCTACCGCTTCGACTTCATCCGCGGCTCGGAGGGCAATGCCTCGCTGGCGATCGTCCACGTCGGCGACTTCCCCGGACAGTTCCAGTACGTGCCCGGCCAGCCGGGCGTGGTCAGCCCGACCTTCGACTACACCGACGCGTACACCGTGGTGAACGCCAATGTCGCCGCCGCGTTCGACAAGTACACGGTGGGCCTGTACGTGGAGAACCTGTTCGACGACCGTTCGGTGACCTACGTGCATCCGGAGGCGTTCCTTGACGGCCGCTACGCGCTGGTGCGGCCGCGCACCGTCGGCGTGCGCGTGGGGTACCGGTTCTGATGGCCGCGCTTCCGGCCAGCCAGGCGATGCCCGGCGCGCAGCACGCGCGACCGGGCGCGCGGGCATGGATCGTGCTGGCGATCCTGTGCCTGGTCTACGTGCTGAACTTCCTCGACAGGCAGCTGCTGTCGATCCTGGCCAAGCCCATCCAGGACGAACTGGGGGTCACCGACTCCCAGCTCGGCCTGATCGGCGGCCTGTACTTCGCGATGTTCTACTGCATCCTGGCGATCCCGGTCGGCTGGCTGGCCGACCGCACCAACCGGGTGCGGGTGCTGGCGTTCTCCTGCGCGTTGTGGAGCGCGGCCACCGCCGCCTGCGGCATGGCCTCCTCGTATCCGCAGCTGGCGCTGGCGCGGATGACCGTCGGCGTGGGCGAGGCCGGCGGCGTGCCGCCGTCCTACGCGATCATTTCCGACTATTTCCCGCCGGGCATGCGCGGCACCGCGCTGAGCCTGTTCAACCTCGGCCCGCCGATAGGCCAGGCCTTGGGCGTGGCCTTCGGCGCCTCGATCGCCGCGGCCTACTCCTGGCGCCTGGCGTTCATCTGGGTCGGCGTGGTCGGGGTGGTGACCGCGCTGGTGGTGTGGCTGGTGGTGCGCGAGCCGCGCAAGGGCGGGCTGGATGCCGCGCCCGGAGCGGTGGCTGCCGCCGCCGAGCCGGCTCCGCCGTTCTGGCGCACCTGCCGCGAGTACTTCGCCAACCCGGTGCTGCGCGGCATGGCCCTGGCCTGCGGCGCGACCCAGTTCATCACCTACGCCGTGCTCAACTTCACCGTGCTGTTCCTGATGCGCGAGAAGGGCATGGCGCTGGAGCAGGTGGCGGTGTGGTACGCGCTGGTGATCGGCACCGGCATCTGCGCCGGCATGTTCGCCTCGGGCCGCCTGATCGACCGTCTGTCACGGAAGTCGAAAACCGCCTACGCCTACCTGCCGGCCGCCGGCCTCGCCCTTGCGATGCCGCTGTTCGCCCTGTTCGTGTGGGCCGACCGCTGGCCGCTGGCGCTGGCCTTCCTGTTGCTGCCGACCGGACTGAACTACTTCTACCTGTCGCCGGCGGTGACCCTGGTGCAGGAGGAAGTGCGACCGAACCAGCGCGTACTCTCCGGCGCGCTGCTGCTGCTGGTGATGAACCTGATCGGCCTGGGCCTCGGCCCGGCCTACCTGGGCATGGCCAGCGACTTCTTCCGTGCCAGCCACCCGGACAACTCGCTGCAGATGGCGTTCTACACCCTGATCCCGTTCTACCTGCTGGCGGTGGGCATGTTCCTGCGGCTGGCGCGCACCATCCGACTCCAGGCTTCGCAGGAGACCACCCCGTGACCCGATCCACCTTCCGCTCTCTGGTCGTGTCCGCGGTCCTGGGCTGTGCCGCGCTTCCGGGTGCGGCGTGGTCCCAGGGGCCGGTCGTCCACGCCCCCGTCGGCGCGCTCCGGGGCGAGGCGCTCGACGGCGGCATCCATGCCTTCCTTGGCATTCCCTACGCCGAGCCGCCGGTGAAGCAGCTGCGCTGGCGCGCGCCGGTGCCAGCCAAACCCTGGAAGGGCACCCGCGAGGCCACCCGCTTCGGCCCGGCCTGCGTGCAGCCGCCGCCGCGCCCCGGCAGCATCTACTCGCCAGGCGAGGCCCTGCCGACCAGCGAGGACTGCCTGTCGCTCAACGTCTGGGCGCCGGCCGAGGCGAAGGACGCGCCGGTGTTCGTGTGGATCCACGGC
Organism: Pseudoxanthomonas sp. GW2; assembly: GCF_000283075.1. Lineage (NCBI taxonomy): Bacteria > Pseudomonadati > Pseudomonadota > Gammaproteobacteria > Lysobacterales > Lysobacteraceae > Pseudoxanthomonas > Pseudoxanthomonas sp. GW2. The sequence continues at coordinate 45,291 of NZ_ALIP01000135.1, read as the reverse complement.
GGTTCGCTGGTCGCCGGCTCCAGCCGCGAGCCGATGTACGACGGCGCGCGCCTGGCCGCGCAGGGCATGGTGGTGGTGAGCATCAACTACCGCCTCGGCGTGCTTGGCTACCTGGCCCATCCGGACCTGAGCGCCGAGTCGGCAGACGGCGTGTCCGGCAACTACGGCCTGCTCGACCAGATCGAGGCGCTGCGCTGGGTCCAGCGCAACATTGCCGCGTTCGGCGGCGATCCGGGCAACGTCACCATCGCCGGCGAGTCGGCCGGCGCGCTGAGCGTGATGTACCTGATGGCCGCACCGCCGGCGCGCGGGCTGTTCCACAAGGCCATCGCCCAGAGTGCGTACATGATCACCACGCCGGCGCTGCGCGAGGCCGCGCATGGCATGCCCGCGGCCGAGGAGTCGGGCCTGGAGCTGGGCCGCAAGCTCGGCGTGCGCGGCCTGCCGCGGCTCCGTGCCATGGACCCGCAGGAGCTGACGGTGAAGGCGGCGATGTCCGGTTTCCTGCCGTTCGGCAACGTCGACGGCAAGGTCCTGCCGGCGCAGCTGGTGGAGGTGTTCGACCGCGGCGAGCAGGCGCCGGTGCCGATCCTGGCCGGCTTCAACGAGGGCGAGATCCGCTCGCTGCGCTTCCTGCTGCCGCCGAAGCCGGCCGATGCCGCGGCCTACGAGGCGGCGATCCGCGCCGCCTACGGCGACCTGGCCGAGGCGATGCTCGACCGTTATCCGGCAACCGATCTCGACGCGGCGATGCTCGCCACCACCCGCGACGCGATGTACGGCTGGACCGCCGAGCGGCTGGTGCGCAAGCAGGCCGAGCTGGGCCTGCCGTCGTACCTGTACTACTTCAACCACGGCTACCCGGCCGCCGACGAAGCCGGCCTGCACGCATTCCACGCCGCCGAGCTGCCGTACGTGTTCGCCAGGCACGACCGCACCCCGCCGCAGTGGCCGAAGGCACCGGACTCCGACGGCGAGCGGGCGCTGACCGCGGCGATGTCGGGCTACTGGGCCTCGTTCGCGCGCAGCGGGCAGCCGGTCGTCGCCGGCCAGCCGGCGTGGCAGCCCTATGGCCAGGCGCGCGCCTACATGGCCTTCGACGGCGCGCCGGTGCCGGGCGAAAAGCTGATGCCGGGCATGTACGAACTCGTGGAGCAGGTGGTGTGCCGCCGCCGCGCGCAGGGCGGCCAGCCCTGGCACTGGAACGTCGGCATCGCCGCGCCGCCGCTGCCCGCCGGAGTGCCTGGATGTCCGTGATCCATGGCCAGATGCAGGACTGGCCGCTGACCATCGACAGGTTCCTGGAGCATGGTGCCAAGTGGCACGCCAGGGTCGAGGTGGTCACCGCGGCCGAGGATGGAAGCACGGCGCGCGTCGGCTACGCGGACCTGCAGCGTCGCAGCCGCGAGGTCTCGGAACTGCTGGCCGGGATGGGCGTCGGTCGCGGCGACGTGGTCGCCACCCTGGCCTGGAACACCCAGTCGCACATGGAGACCTGGTACGCGGTGATGGGCATGGGCGCGGTCTGCCAGACGCTCAACCCGCGCGTGTCCGAGGCACACCTGGCGACGATGCTGGAACAGTCCGGCGCGCGCGTGCTGGTCGCCGCCGCCGACCTGGCGCCGCTGGCGCGGGCCATCGCCACGCGCGCCGGGTCGGTCGAACGGATCCTGTCGATCGATGGCACGGCCGTGGCGGACGATGCTGCGCCGGCGATCGAACCACTGGAGCGCCTGCTCGACGCGGGATCCGGTGCGCCGCGCAAGCCGGCCGGATGGGGCGGCTTCGACGAACGCCTGCCTTGCGGCCTGTGTTTCACCTCCGGCACCACCGGCGCGCCGAAGGGCGTGACCTACACCCATCGCGGCGTGTTCCTGCATACGCTTCGTGCACTGCAGGCCGACACCATGGCGCTGTCGCAGCGCGACAGCGTGCTGCTGGCCGTTCCTATGTTCCATGCAAACGCCTGGGGCGTGCCGTTCGCGGCGCCGGCGGTGGGCGCGAAGCTGGTGCTGCCGGGTCGCCATCTCGAGGCCCCCCGCCTCGCCAGGCTGATCCGCGACGAGGACGTCACCGTGGCGATCGGCGTGGCCACCGTGTGGCTGGGCCTGGTCGACCATCTCGATGCGCACGGCGGCGAGGTGCCCTCGCTGAAGCGGATCCTCGTCGGCGGCGCGCCGATGGCACCGGCGCTGATGCAGCGCATCGAGCAGCGCCTGGGGGCGGTGGTGCAGACCAGCTGGGGCATGACCGAGCTGTCGCCCACCGGCACCGTCGCCCTGCCCGACGATCCCGGGCGCGCCCCGCACCTGTCCGGGCGCCCGGCGCTGGGCATCGACCTGCTGCTGACCGACGCCGACGGCGTACCGCTGCCGCAGCAGCGCGGCTGCGAGGGGCACCTGCGCGTGCGCGGGGCCAGCGTGGTCTACCGGTATTTCGGCCAGCTCGAACCGGCGGTGGACGCCGATGGCTGGTTCCCCACCGGCGACCTGGCGCGCATCGACGAGCATGGCAACCTGGTCATCACCGGTCGCGCCAAGGACCTGATCAAGTCCGGCGGGGAGTGGATCAACCCGGCCGAGATCGAGGAGATCGTCGGCCGGCTCCCGGGCGTGTCGCTGGCCGCGGTGATCGGGCGGGCGCACCCGAAGTGGGGCGAGCGCCCGGTGCTGCTGGTGGAGATGCGCGCCGACGCGGACACCACCGACAACGAGCTGCTGGACGCGCTGCGCGGCGCGGTGCCCTCGTGGTGGATGCCGGAGGAGATCATCCGGGTGGAACGGATGCCTTTGGCAGCGACCGGCAAAATTGACAAAATGCGGCTGAGGGCCGAATTCGGCGGCGCGCAATGGCGACGGGAGGCGTGATGTCTCCGGCCAGCGCATATGCCGGGCGGCATTGGAGGCTGCAGGGTGCCAAAGGCGACGACGTCCGGATCCCGGCGGGGTGGTGCGAAGAAGACCGGCACCACCCGGACCGCGCGCACCACCAAGGCGGCCCAGCGCGCGGAGATGACCGAACAGATCCTCGACGCGGCCGAACACCTGTTCTCCCGCGACGGGCTGTACGGCGTCACGCTGAAGGACGTGGCCGAGCGCGTGGGCGTGCACCACACCCTGGTCAACTATTACTTCAAGGACAAGCAGACGCTGTTCGACGCGGTGATCGCGCGTCGCGCCGGCGTCACCAGCAGCGCGCGCATGCAGGCGCTGGACGCCTACGAGGACGCCTGCAAGGGCAAGCCCACGGTGGAAGGCGCGTTGCGCGCGTTCCTGGACACCGACCTGGACCTGTACAGCCAGGGCGGCGAGGCGTGGAAGAACTACGGCGCGCTCGGCGCGCTGATGTCCAACACCCGCCACGGCGGCGAGCTGATGGACCAGCACTTCGACCCGGTGGTGCTGCGCCTGATCGGCCTGCTCAAGCGCGCGCTGCCGGAAGCGGCCGAGGAGGACATCTTCTGGGGTTACCACTTCGTCACTGGCGCGCTGATGCTCACCCTGGCGCGCACGGGGCGCATCGACCGCCTCTCCGGCGGCCTGTGCCGCTCGGACGACTACGAAGCGGTGAAGGCGCGCATGGCGAAGTTCATGGCCGCCGGCTTCAAGACCATCTGCAAACCGCGGAACGGAACGCGTTCGAAACCCGGCTGAGCGCCGGTGCGCTCCCGTTCCGTGCCTCACGACAAACGGGAGTTCGATGATGCCACTGAAGGGAAGGACAGCGATCGTCACCGGTGCCGGCGGCGGCCTGGGTCGCCAGCATGCGCTCTACCTGGCGCGCAAGGGCGCGAAGGTCCTGGTCAACGACCTGGGCCTGGAGGCCGCCGAGGCGGTCGCCGCGGAGATCCGCGCGGCCGGCGGCGAGGCGATGGCGGTGGCAGCTTCGGTGACCGACGAAGCCGCGGTCGCGGCGATGGTGCAGCGCGCGCATGACGCATGGGGCCGCATCGACATCCTCATCAGCAACGCCGGCATCCTGCGCGACAAGAGCTTCGCCAAGATGGACCTGGACGACTTCCGCCTGGTGGTGGACGTGCACCTGATGGGCGCGGCGATCTGCTGCAAGGCGGTGTGGGAGGTGATGCGCGGGCAGGAATTCGGCCGCATCGTCCTGACCACCTCGTCCAGCGGCCTGTACGGCAACTTCGGCCAGGCCAACTACGGCGCGGCGAAGATGGCGCTGGTCGGGCTGATGCAGACGCTCGCCATCGAGGGCGCCAAATACGGGATCAAGGCCAACTGCCTGGCGCCGACCGCGTACACGCGGATGATGGAAGGCATCCTGCCGCAGGAGCAGCTGGACGTGCTGGATCCGGCGCTGGTCAGCCCGGCGCTGCTGCCGCTGGTGGTCGACGACGCGCCGACCCGCGCGATCGTCTGCGCCGGTGCCGGGCATTTCGCCCGCGCCTACGTGACCCTGACCGAGGGCCGCCATCTCGGTGGTGGCGACGACGCCGGCGAGCGGCTGATGGCGTCGTGGGACGCGGTGTCCGATCCCGGCGGCCAGGTCGTGCCCGACTACGGCTTCACCCAGGCCGAGCGCGAGGTCGCCAGCGCGCTGCGCGCCAGGTCCGGCGTGCCCGCCTGAACCCGGGGGGATCGCCATGACCGACGTGTTCCTTGTCTCGGCCGTGCGCACGGCCATCGGCGCGTTCGGCGGCAGCCTGCGCGACGTGCCGCCGTCCGTGCTGGGCGCGGTGACCGCGCGCGAGGCGATCGCCCGCGCGGGTATCGATCCGTCCGCGATCGGCCACGCGGTATACGGGCAGGTGCTGCCCAGCGAGCCGGCCGATGCCTACCTGGCGCGGGTGGTCGCGGTGAACGCGGGCGTGCCGGTGGCGGCGCCGGCGTTCACGGTGAACCGGTTGTGCGGCTCGGGCCTGCAGGCGATCGTGTCGGCGGCCCAGTCGCTGCTGCTCGGCGACTGCGAGGTGGCGCTGGCCGGCGGCGCGGAGTCGATGAGCCGGGTGCCGTTCCACGTGCCCAGCCAGCGCTGGGGGCGCAAGCTCGGCGACGCGGTGATGGTGGACGCGCTCAACGAGGGCCTGAAGGACCCATTCGACAAGGTGCTGATGGGCATCACCGCGGAGAACGTGGCCGAGCGCCACGGCATCGACCGCGGGAGGCAGGACGCGCTGGCGCTGGAGAGCCACCGGCGCGCGGCGCGGGCGATCGCGGAGGGACGCTTCGAGGGCCAGATCGTGCCGGTGGAGGTGGGACGTCGAGGCAGGGAGACGGAGTTCCGCGTGGACGAGCATGTGCGCGCTGGCGTCACCGCCGGCGACCTGGCCGGCCTGCGGCCGGTGTTCAAGGCCGACGGCACGGTGACGGCTGGCAATGCCTCGGGCATCAACGATGGCGCGGCCTCGGTGGTGCTGGCCACGGGCGAGGCGGTGCAGCGGCACGGGCTGAAACCGCTGGCCCGGTTGGTCGCCTACGCGCACGCGGGCGTGGAGCCCATGTACATGGGCATGGGCCCGGTGCCGGCGACCCGCGCCGCGCTGGCGCGTGCAGGGCTGCAGGTCGGGGACCTCGACGTGGTCGAGTCCAACGAGGCCTTTGCCGCGCAGGCCTGCGCGGTCGCCGATGCGCTGGGCCTCGATCCGGAGAAGACCAATCCCAACGGCAGCGGCATCTCGCTCGGCCACCCGGTCGGTGCGACCGGCGCGATCATCACGGTGAAGCTGGTGCACGAGCTGCACCGCACCGGCGGCCGTTACGGCCTGGCGACGATGTGCATCGGCGGCGGCCAGGGCATCGCCGCGATCTTCGAGCGGGTCTAGGCGAGGGGAGGCCACATGCCGTCGCCACGCGACGGCATGCGGGGCAAGGCCGCAAACAGCGGCAGCAATACCCGCGCGCGACCGCGGCCCGTGGCGTGCGTTCGGGGCGTGGCTTCGTTCCTTTCCTCTCCCATCCCGGGGAGAGGGGGCTTCAGAACCCCACCCACTCCCGCAACGGATGGGTCGGATCCGCCAGCAGCCGCAACGCCAGCAGCAGCGACACCGTCACCAGCAGCGGCTTGATCACCTTCGCACCCTGGCGCATGGCGAAGCGCGAGCCCAGGCGTGCGCCCAGCACCTGGCCGGCGCCCATCACCAGGCCGACCTTCCACAGCACCGCGCCGGACCCAACGAACACCGCGAACGCGCCCAGGTTGGAGCCGAAGTTGAGGAACTTGGTGTGCGCGGTGGCCTTGAGGATGCCGAACCCGGCCAGGCCGACGAAGCCCAGCATCAGGAACGAACCGGTGCCCGGGCCGAACACCCCGTCGTAGAAGCCGATCACCGGCACGAAGGTGAGGGCGAAGGCCTTCTCGCTGATGCGTCGATGCCGCTCCACCGCGCCGACGTCCGGCTTGAGCCAGAAGTACAGGGCGATGCCGAACAGCAGCAGCGGCAGCACCGCGCGCAGCCAGCTCCCGGGGACCACCGTCGCAAGCAGCGCCCCGGCGACTGCGCCTGCGGCCGCGGTGAGCGCCATCGGCAGCTGCGCGCGCAGGTCGACGTGGCCATGGCGGGCATAGCTCCAGCTGGCCGTGCCGGCGCCGAACAGCGACTGCAGCTTGTTGGTACCCAGCGCCTGCAGCGGCGGGATGCCCGCCAGCAGCATCGCCGGGATGGTGACCATGCCGCCGCCGCCGGCGATGGAATCGATGAAGCCGGCCAGCAGGCGGGCGAGGAACAGCAGCAGCAACAGCTGCAGGGCAAGCTCGGGCATGGGACGCGGGGCCTCGGCGCGGATGGGCCGGCAGGGCGGGCATTGTAGGCGCTGCCCGGAGGGTGCCCGCGGCCGATGGTTACAGGTCGAAGCCCAGCAGCAGCGGGTCGTGGTCCGAGCTGCGCCACGGGCCGGGCTCGTTGCGCCCGGCGTAGCCGGCGTCGTCCGGCTCGTCGGCGTTGACGTGCCACTCGGCCGCCCCGCGCAGCGCCGGCGCCAGCGCCGGGCTCAGCAGGGCGTGGTCGAGGCGCCCGCTGAGGCCGTCGTACACGTAGCTGTACGGCCTTTCGACCCTGGCCGCGGCGAACGCGTCCACCCAGCCCTCGCCATGCAGCCAGTGCAGCGGATCTTCCATGGCATAGGCGTTGAAATCGCCCAGAAGCACGATGCGCCGGGCGCGGCTGCCGGCCGGCACGGTTTGCAGCCAGGCATGCAGGCGCCGCGCCGATTCGGTGCGCAGCGCGTTCCAGCAGCCCTGGCCGTCGCCCTGGTCGGCGTCGGCGCCGGTCGCTTCGCTGCAGCCCTTGGACTTGAAGTGGTTGGCGACCACGACCAGGTCGCGCTTGCCGCCCTTGCGCACGAAGGCCTGGGCCAGCGGCACCCGGCTGCGCGCGCCGAACGGGCCGCCTTCCAGCACCGCCGGGGCGCCGCGCGGCTCGACCCGGTCGGCGCGGTAGATCAGGCCGACGCGGATGCTGTCGCTGCCGGGGCCGCGGCCGGGGTCGACGAAGCGCCACTGCGCGCCACCGGCGTTGAGCGTGTCCACCAGCTGGGCGATGCTCGAGTCCGGCCCGTAGCCGTCGTTCTCCAGTTCCATCAGCGCGGCGATGTCCGGGTCCAGGCCGTGCACGGTGGCCACCAGCTTGGCCAGCTGCGCCTGCATCGCCGCGTGGGTCTTCGCCCCGCGCGGGGTGGGGAAGCCGCCGCCGCGGCCGTCGCCGTTGAACAGGTTCTCCAGGTTGAACGCCGCCACCTTGAGCGTGCCGGGCACGCGCGGCGGCTGCGGGCGCGGCGCCGCCTGCAGCTGCAGCGGACGCTCGACCTGGATCCGCCAGCTGCCGTGGCGGCGCTCGAGGATGCCTTCCACGCCGTGCACCACGCTGCCCACGCGCGGGGTGGTGGCACCGCCGAGGTACGCGATCGTGGCCGGGTTGCGCTGGCTGCTGCCATCGTCCAGCAGCAGCCGCTGGCGGGCGTTGGCCGCGGCCAGGCGGGCGTGCTCGGGGGTGCCGGGCAGGGCCAGCTCGCTGGGCTGCCACTGGCGTCCGGCGAAACTCACGGTCAGTTCGCCGTAGCGCTCCAGGGCGTGGGTACCGGTCACCGTCAGCGGCGCCTCGATGCGCACGCGCATGCCCTGCAGCGGTTCCCAGCGTTGCGGCAGCGCGGCCAGGCGCACCGGCTCCACCGGGATGGCGGCGCGGCAGGGGCCGATCCGCGCCGGCGCCAGCGCGCGCAGGCGGTCGGCACCGGCGCGCAGCTCCACCAGTTCGCCGCTGACCTGGCAATGCATGCCCGGGCCGAAGCCCGGCGGCACCTCCGCGTCGGCGTCGGCCTGGACCAGCAGCGCGTCGGGGGTGTCCGGGTCGCCGTCGCCGGCGTCCTGCAGGTAGAAGCCACCCAGCCCGGCGCGGAAATCGGCGCTGACCACGCCCTCGACCTGCACCGGGGCCGCCTCGGCCCCGCCGCGGTGCAGGCTGCTGATGGCGACCGTGGCCGGCGCCTCGGCCAGCGCCAGCGCGGGCGCGGCCAGCAGCAGCGGGGCGAGCAGGAAGCGGGCGTGGCGGCCCGGCATGGAACGGCGGTACTGCATGGGGATCCTTGGCCGCGGGGGCCGCAAACGAGGACGCCGCCCGGGGGCGGCGTCCTTGGTGGTTCGCGTGCTGCGCTTACTTGAGGTTGTCGAGCATCCAGTCGACCGTGGCCTGGACCTGCTCGTCGGTCAGCGCGGGGTTGCCGCCCTTGGGGGGCATCACGCCGGCGCTGCCGGTGAAGCCCTCGATGGCGTGCTTGTACAGCGTGTCCTTGCCCTGGGCGATGCGCGAGGCCCACGCGCCCTGGGACAGGGTCGGGGCACCGCCGACGCCGCCGCTGTGGCAGGCGCCGCACAGGTTCTGGAAGATCACCGAACCGTCGGTGGTGCCGCCGTAGGCGACCTGCGAGGCGGCGGCGGCCGCGGCAGCCGCGGCGGCGGCGGCCTGGGCGGCGGCGCCGGTGTCGCCGGCGTAGACCGCGCCGACCGGCGCGATGCGCTCCTGGGTGCGGGCGGCGGCCGAGGGCGAAACCTCCGGCGGGATGCGGCCGTGCAGGTGGGAAGCCAGCAGGATCAGGCCGAGGGTGATCAGGGCCAGCATGCCCAGCACCATCGAGAAACGCTTCAGGAATTCCAGGTCGTAGTTGCGCACTTCGCGTCCTATTGGCGAGCGGCCCGGGGCCGCAGCTGGCCGATTATAGGGACGGACGCGCCGGCTTCGGAAGCGCGGCGCCCCGCAGGGGGCCGCCGGATGGCCCGCAGGCGGCCCTGTGTCGCAATTTCCTGCTGCGCCGCAGCAGGAAGCGGTAACCCCGGCAACTGCCCCCGGACACCGCCGGCCCGGCGCGAATCGCCCTGCGGACGCGGGGTTGCGCAGCCCCGGCGCGGATGCGCGCCGGGGCCGGGCCGCCGCCGCCGCCGCGCCCGTCGCGGCTTGCTGCCGCGCGAATTGACAGCGCTGACAGTTTGGCCGGAGCCTCTGCGCCGACCGGTCCAGCCCTTCCGGAGGGCGGTTGCCGTCCGGGGCCCAGATAACGTCACCAGGGAGGAAGCACCTTGAGTAGCAAGCTTGCCGGCGCGCGCGCGCCGGGCGTCCGCATCGGTACCACACTGGCCACGGCGCTGGCCCTGGCCCTGCTGGCTGGCTGCGGCAAGAGCGAGGCCGACGCCGGCGCTCCGGCCGCCACCGCGGCCGCCGCCGACGGCAGCATCAACCCGGAGAACTGGCCGCAGGTCGAGTGGCCGCTGCAGGCCGACGCGGAGGTCGAGCAGAAGATCGACGCGCTGATGGCCAGCATGACCGTGGAGGAGAAGGTCGGCCAGATCATCCAGGGCGACATCGCCTCGATCACCCCGGACGACGTGCGCAAGTACCGCCTCGGCTCGATCCTCGCCGGCGGCAGCTCCGACCCGGGCGGCAAGTACAACGCCAGGCCGGAGGAGTGGCTGAAGCTGGCCGACGCTTTCTGGGAGGCGTCGATGGATACCTCCGGCGGTGGCAAGGCGATCCCGGTCATCTGGGGCATCGACGCCATGCACGGCCAGAGCAACGTGGTCGGCGCCACCCTGTTCCCGCACAACGTCGGCCTGGGCGCGACCCGCAACGTCGAGCTGCAGCGCCGGATCGGCGAGATCACCGCGATCGAGACCCGCACCACCGGCATGGAGTGGACCTTCGCCCCGACCGTGGCGGTGCCGCAGGACGTGCGCTGGGGCCGCGCCTACGAGGGCTACTCGGAGAACCCGGAGCTGGTGGCGCAGTTCGCCCGCGCCATGGTGGAAGGCCTGCAGGGCAAGGCCGGCGCGCCGGACTTCCTGGACGACCGCCACGTGATGGTCTCGGTCAAGCACTTCCTCGGCGATGGCGGCACCAGCAAGGGCCGCGACCAGGGCGACAACCTGGCCAGCGAGGCCGAGCTGCGCGACATCCACGCCGCCGGCTACGTCACCGCGATCAACGCCGGCGCGCAGGCGGTGATGGCCTCGTTCAACAGCTACCACGGCACCAAGCTGCACGGGCACAAGCCGCTGCTGACCGACGTGCTCAAGGGCCGCTTCAACTTCAACGGCTTCGTGGTCGGCGACTGGAACGGCCACGGCCAGGTCAAGGGCTGCAGCAACGACAACTGCCCGGCCACCTTCGCCGCCGGCCTGGACATGGCCATGGCCCCGGACAGCTGGAAGGGCATGTACGAATCCACCCTGGCCGCGGTCAAGGACGGCATCCTGCCGATGGAGCGGCTGGACGACGCCGTGCGCCGGATCCTGCGGGTGAAGTTCCTGATGGGCCTGTTCGACAAGCCCAAGCCCTCGCAGCGCGCGCTGGGCGGCAAGTTCGAGCTGCTGGGCGCGGCCGAGCACCGCGAGGTCGCGCGCCAGGCGGTGCGCGAGTCGCTGGTGCTGCTGAAGAACCAGGGCGGCCTGCTGCCGCTGTCGCCGAAGCAGCGCATCCTGGTGGCTGGCGACGGCGCCGACAACATGGCCAAGCAGGCCGGCGGCTGGACCCTCACCTGGCAGGGCTCCGGCACCACCCGCGCCGACTTCCCCAACGCCGACACCATCTGGGACGGCCTGCAGCGCGCGGTCAAGGCCGCCGGCGGCAGCGCCGAGCTGGCGGTGGACGGCAAGTACAAGGCCAAGCCCGACGTGGCCGTGGTGGTGTTCGGCGAAGAGCCGTACGCCGAGTTCCAGGGCGACATCGCCAACCTGCTGTACAAGCCGGGCAACGACGCCGACCTGGAGCTGATCAAGCGCCTGAAGGCCGACGGCATCCCGGTGGTGGCGGTGTTCCTCACCGGCCGCCCGCTGTGGATGAACCGCGAGATCAACGCCGCCGACGCCTTCGTGGTCGCCTGGCTGCCGGGTTCGGAAGGCGCGGGCGTGGCCGACGTGCTGCTGCGCAAGCCCGACGGCAGCGTCAACCACGACTTCAAGGGCAAGCTGAGCTTCTCCTGGCCGGCGCAGGCGGCCGAGGGCAACGTGCGCTCGCCGGACTACAAGGCGCTGTTCCCGTTCGGCCACGGCCTGACCTACGCCGACAAGGGCGACCTGGACCCGCTGCCGGAGGACTCCGGCATCGACGGCCTGCACGCCGCCCCGGGCGTGTACTTCGCCAACGCCATGCTGGCCCCGGGCCTGGCCATGCGCGTGGAGAACGCGCAGAACCACACCGCCCAGATCACCACGGTGCCGGCCGGCCTGCACGACGACAGCATCCGCGTCACCGCGGTCGACCACGAGCGCCAGGAGGACTCGCGCCGCCTCGCCTGGTCCGGCACGACCCCGGCCACGGTCTCGGTCTACGCCGAGCCGGCCGTGGACCTGTCGCGCGAGACCAACGGCGACCTGCTGCTGGTGCTGACCCTGCGTCCGGACCAGGTGCCGGCTGCCGGCAACGTCGGCCTCAGCGCCGGCCAGGGCCGGCCGGTGGCGTTGCGTGAGGCGCTGGCGAAGCTGCCGGCCGGGCAGTGGACCACGCTGGGCGTGCCGCTGAAGTGCCTGGCCCACGCCGGCGCCGACGTGTCCGCGCTGGACGTGCTGGCGCGCCTGCACAGTGACGCGGCGACCACGCTGTCGATCTCGCGCGTGGCGATCGGCGCGGTCAGCGAGGCCGAGCACATCGTCGACTGCCCGCGCGGCGAGTAAGGCGACACCCGGGGCCGGTGCCTGGCACCGGCCCCGCACGCGGCCACCGGCGGGCAGCCGGGGCCGATGTTTCGCGCAAAACTTTGCTGCAACGCAGTGGCCGCGGCGCCCTGCGCATGGCCTGGCCCAAGCAACCATGCGCCCCGCCGCGGCGGCCGCGGGCAGCCGCCAGGCCCGCACGGTGGCGCGTTTGACAGCGCTGCCGCGGCCACCGATAAGACAGCGCTGTCAGGCGTCGAGGGGAGGGCCGGTCCGCGCACCAGGGCGTACGCGGCCCGGAGGATGCCGGCGATCCGCCGGTGGCCCCGGTTCCACCTTCCGCGCCGGAGCTGCGCAATACGGCGGCCAGCCGCCGCCAGCCCAATGGATCTGGAGGAACCGGAGTGGAACTCGCGACGCTGGACATCGCCATCGTGCTCGCCTACCTGGCCGGCATCTTCATCCTCGCGCAGCTGGTTTCGCGCGAGAAAGCCGGCCACCAGAAGTCGGCCTCCGACTACTTCCTGGCCAGCAAGTCCCTGCCATGGTGGGCCATCGGCGCTTCGCTGATCGCGGCCAACATCTCCGCCGAACAGATCATCGGCATGTCCGGCTCCGGCTACGCGCTGGGCCTGGCGATCGCCTCCTACGAATGGATGGCCGCCGCCACGCTGCTGATCGTCGGCAAGTTCTTCCTGCCGGTGTTCCTGCGCAACAGGATCTACACCATGCCGCAGTTCCTCGAGGAACGGTACGGCACCCGCATCCGCACGCTCATGGCCGTGTTCTGGCTGGGCCTGTACGTGTTCGTGAACATCACCTCGATCCTGTGGCTGGGCGCGATCGCGGTGAACCAGGTCACCGGCATCGACCAGATGACCGCGGTGGTGCTGATCGGCGTGTTCGCGCTGGTGTACCAGCTGTACGGCGGGCTGAAGGCGGTGGCGCTGACCGACATCGTGCAGGTCACCCTGCTGGTGCTCGGCGGCCTGATGGTGACCGGCCTGACCCTGTCGCAGATCGGCGGCGGCGAGGGCATCCTCGCCGGCTTCCAGCGCCTGTGGGACGCGCACCCGGGCCACTTCGAGATGATCCTCGGTCCGGACAACCCGTTCTACAAGGACCTGCCCGGCATCAGCGTGCTGGTCGGCGGCATGTGGATCATGAACGTCAGCTACTGGGGCTTCAACCAGTACATCATCCAGCGCGCGCTGGCGGCCAAGGACCTGAAGGAAGCGCAGAAGGGCGTGCTGTTCGCCGCGTTCCTGAAGCTGCTGATGCCGGTGATCGTGGTGCTGCCGGGCATCGCCGCGGTGGTGCTGGCGCCGTCCCTGGACCGGCCCGACCAGGCCTATCCGACGATGATGCGACTGCTGCCCAGCGGCATCCTCGGCCTGGTGTTCGCCGCGCTGGTGGCGGCGATCGTGGCCTCGCTGGCGTCGAAGATCAATTCGGTGGCGACCATCTTCACCCTGGACTTCTACGCCAAGATGCGCCCGGACGCCGGCCAGCCGAAGCTGGTGCGGGTGGGGCGCATCGCCGCCGCGCTTTCGGTGCTCATCGGCATCCTCACCGCCAAGCCGCTGCTGGGCAGCTTCGACCAGGCCTTCCAGTACATCCAGGAATACACCGGCTTCTTCACCCCGGGCATCGTGGTGATCTTCGTGCTGGGCCTGTTCTGGAAGCGCGCCAACCAGGCCGGCGCGCTGGCCGCGGCGATCGGCTCGTTCGTGCTGTCGATCGTGCTCAAGCTGGCCTGGCCGGGGCTGCCGTTCATCGACCGCGTCGGCCTGGTGTTCCTGCTGGCGCTGGCGCTGGCGGTGGGCGTATCGCTTGCCACCGCGGCGCAGCGCGAGGGCAGCGACCTGATCCGCACCGACGACGTGGACTATTCGACCACCGCCGGGTTCAACATCGGCGCCCTCGGCGTGGTCGCCATCCTGGTGGCGCTGTACGCGACCTTCTGGTGAACGCGGGAGCGCACGACGGACGGCAGCAGGACCCGCGCCCGGGACCGGTCCCGGCGCGGGCCCGGATCGAGGACGTGGCCGCCGCGGCCGGCGTCTCGATGAAGACCGTCTCGCGCGTGCTCAACAACGAGCCGGGCGTGCGCGAGGCCACCCGGCTGCGCGTGCGCGAGGCGGTGGCGGCGCTCAACTACCGACCGGACCCGTCCGCGCGCAGCCTGGCCGGCAACCGCTCCTACCTGGTGGCGCTGCTTTACGACAATCCCTCGCCGAACTACCTGATGGAGGTGGTCACCGGCGTGGTCGATGCCTGCGAGGCGCACCACTACGGCATGGTCATGCAGCCGGTGGCGCACCGGGCGCCGGGCTGCGTGGAGGCGGTGGACGCGCTGCTGTCCGGCGCGCGCCTGGACGGGTTGATCCTGACCCCGCCACTGACCGACAGCGACGCCCTGCTGGACCGCCTGGACCAGCGCGGCATCCCGTTCGCCTGCATTTCCCCGTACAAGCGCGAGGGCCGCATCGGCGTGACCCTGGACGAGCACGACGCGGTGTGCGAGCTGGTGGCGCACCTGGTGGCGCTGGGCCACCGCCGCATCGGCCACGTGCGCGGGCATCCGGACCACGGCGCCAGCGAGTGGCGCCTGGCCGGCTACCGCACCGCGCTGCGCCGCGCCGGCCTGCGCTACGACCCGGAACTGGTGGTGCCGGGCGAGTTCTCGTTCGATTCCGGGCTGGAAGCGGGACGCCGCCTGCTGTCGCTGCAGCCGCGGCCCACCGCGATCTTCGCCGCCAACGACGACATGGCCGCCGGCGTGATGCGCGCGGCCAGCGAGATGGGCCTGCGGGTGCCTGCCCAGGTCTCGGTCTGCGGCTTCGACAACACGCCCATCGCCAAGCACATCTTCCCGCAGCTGACCACGGTGCAGCAGCCGACCCGGGACATGGCCCAGGTGGCGACCATGCAGCTGCTGGCGGCGATCCGCGACCGCGGCGCCGGCAGCATGGTGCACATGCCCTACGCGCTGCAGCTGCGCGATTCCACCGGGCCGGCCCCGCCCGACTGAGGCCGGTCCGCCGCGCTCAGGCGGCCTCGCGCACCACGATCCGCAGCGGATCGTCCCACTGCCGCAGCAGCTCGGCTTCGCGGGCCTTGGCCGCGTGCAGGTGCGCTTCCTTGACGTGGCCGTAGCCGCGGATCTGGTCCGGAATGGAGGCGATCTGCGCGGCCAGGCCGACGTTGCCGGCGTCCAGCTTCGGCAGCAGGCGCTCGATGGTGGCGAAGTAGTCCTCCACCAGCTGCCGCTCCTTGCGCCGCTCGGCGGTGCGGCCGAACGGATCGAACGCGGTGCCGCGCAGGAACTTCAGCTTCGCCAGCCAGCGGAACGCGGTGAACACCCACGGCCCGTACTCGCGCTTGACCAGGCGGCCGTGCTCGTCCTTCTTCGCCAGCAGCGGCGGGGCGAGGTGGAAATGCAGGCGGTAGTCGCCCTCGAACTGCTGCTGCAGGCGGCGCTGGAAGTGGCCGCCGGTGTACAGGCGTGCGACCTCGTACTCGTCCTTGTAGGCCATCAGCTTGAACGCGTAGCGCGCCACCGCCTCGGTCAGCGCGGTGGAGCCGGGCACGCGTTCCTGCTCGACCGCGCGCACCTTCTCCACCAGCGCGGTGTAGCGCGCGGCATAGGCGCGGTCCTGGTAGGCGGTGAGGAACACGCGGCGGCGCTCGACCAGTTCCTCCAGGCTGCGCGACAGGCGCAGGTCGTCCAGGGGCAGCGGCGCGACGTTGCCGGAGGCCGCATCCAGCGGCCAAGCCTGGCCGCTGCCGGCGGCATCGGCCGCCGAGGCCGGCAGGCCGCGCCATTCGCGCCCGCCGCTGGCCGGGCGCGGCGCGCTGGTGCTGCCCCATTCGCTGCCTTCCCAGTCGCCCGGCGGCAGCACCTGCAGGTCGTCGGCGATGCCCTCGCTGGCGGTCACCGGGTTGGACACCAGGCCGGCGGCGCGCGCCACCGCATCCGGGTCGACCGCGGCCAGGCGGCCCCAGGCGAAGGCCTGCTTGTTCATCTCCACCGCCGCGCCGTTGAGCTCGATCGCGCGCATCAGCGCACCCTCGGACAGCGGCACCAGGCCCAGCTGCCAGGCATGGCCGAGCATGAACAGGTTGGTGGCGATGGCGTCGCCCAGCAGCGCGGTGGCCAGCTGGGTGGCGTCGAGCAGGCGCGGCTCGCGCCCGCCCAGGGCCAGCCTCACTCCGGCGATGATCTCGGCCGCGGGGAAGTGCAGGTCAGGCTGGGTGGTGAAGCTGCCGGGCATGGCCTCGTAGGTGTTGAGCACCACTTCCGAGCGCTCGGCGCGGACCTTGGACAGCGCCCAGTAGTCGTTGACCACGACCATGTCGCAGCCCAGCACCAGGTCGGCCTCGCCGGCGGCGATGCGCACGGCATGGATGTCGGCCGGCCGGCGCGCCAGGCGCACGTGGGTGGTGACCGCGCCGCCCTTCTGCGCCAGGCCGGTCTGGTCGAGCACGGTCGCGCCCTTGCCTTCCAGGTGGCCGGCCATGCCCAGCAGCGCGCCGATGGTCACCACGCCGGTGCCGCCGACGCCGGTGATCAGGATGTTCCAGGGCCGCTCCAGGTCGGTACGCGGCTGCGGCGCGGGCAGGTTGTCGAGCAGGGCCGCGGCCTCCGCGCGCGGGCCCTTGCGCGGGCGGCCGCCATGCACGGTGACGAAGCTGGGGCAGAAGCCCTCGACGCAGCTGTAGTCCTTGTTGCAGTTGGACTGGTCGATCTGGCGCTTGCGCCCGAACTCGGTCTCCTGCGGCAGCACCGACACGCAGAAGCTCTTCTGCCCGCAGTCGCCGCAGCCCTCGCACACCAGGGTGTTGACCATCACCCGCTTCGGCGGGTCCTCGAGCTTGCCGCGCTTGCGCCGGCGGCGCTTCTCGGTGGCGCAGGTCTGGTCGTAGATCAAGATCGACACGCCCTTGACCTGGCGCAGGCGCCGCTGCACTTCGTCCAGTTCCTTGCGGTCGTGGAACTCCACGCCCGGCGGGAACAGTTCGCGCCTGTGCCAGCGCGAGATGTCGTCGCTGACCACCACGATGGTGTCGATGCCCTCGGCGCGCATCTGCCAGGCGATGTCCGGCACCGTCAGGGTGCCGTCCACCGGCTGGCCGCCGGTCATGGCCACCGCGTCGTTGTAGAGGATCTTGTAGGTGATGTTCACCTTCGCGGCGACGGCCTGGCGGATCGCCAGCGAGCCGCTGTGGAAGTAGGTACCGTCGCCGAGGTTCTGGAACACGTGCTCGGTCTCGGTGAACGGCGCCTGGCCCGCCCAGGTGACGCCTTCGCCACCCATGTGGGTGAAGGTGTCGGTGGAGCGGTCCATCCAGGTGACCATGTAATGGCAGCCGATGCCCGCCAGCGCGCGCGAGCCTTCCGGCACGCGTGTGCTGGTGTTGTGCGGGCAGCCGGAACAGTAGTGCGGCACGCGCGGGAACTGCGCGCGCGGCAGCGCCATCTCCGCCTCCTTCTCCTCCATCCAGCGCAGGCGCTGCTCGATGGATTCGGTCGTGAAAAAGCGCTGGATGCGGCGGCCGATCACCCCGGCGATGGTGGCCGGGGTCAGCTCGCCGGTGGACGGCAGGATCCACTCCCCGGCCTCGTCGTACTTGCCGACGATGCTCGGGCGCCGGCCCCAGGCCTCCGGCCAGTTGTAGAACTGCTCCTTCATCTGCCGCTCGATGAAGGCCCGCTTTTCCTCCACCACGACGATGTCCTCCAGCCCGCGGGCGAAGGCGGCGATGCCCTGCGGCTCCAGCGGCCAGGTCATGCCGACCTTGTACACGCGGATGCCGATGTCGCGGCAGGCTTCCTCGTCCAGGCCCAGGTATTCCAGCGCCTGCAGCACGTCCAGGTAGCTCTTGCCGGTGGTGACGATGCCCAGCCGCGCGCGCGGCGAGTCCAGCACGATGCGGTCGACCCGGTTGGCGCGGGCGAAGGCCTGCGCCGCGCGCACCGCGTAGCGGTGCAGGCGCATCTCCTGGTCCAGCGGCGGATCGGGCCAGCGGATGTTGAGTCCGCCCGGCGGCAGCTCGAAATCCTCCGGCAGCACGATCCGGCGCGCGAACGGGTCCACGTCCACCGAGGCGGAGGATTCCACCGTCTCGGCGATGGTCTTGAAGCCGATCCAGCGCCCCGTGTAGCGGCTCATCGCCCAGCCGACCAGGCCCAGGTCGAGGATGTCCTGCACCCCGGCCGGGTTGAGCACCGGCATCATCGCGCTGACGAACTCGTCCTCGCTGCCGTGCGGCAGGGTCGAGCTGCGGCAGGCATGGTCGTCGGCGGCCAGCGCCAGCACGCCGCCATGCCTGGAGGTGCCGGCGGCGTTGCCGTGCTTGAACACGTCGCCGCAGCGGTCCACGCCCGGGCCCTTGCCGTACCACATGGCGTACACGCCATCGACCTTCGCCCCGGGGAACAGGTTGGTCTGCTGCGTGCCCCAGACCATGGTCGCGCCCAGGTCCTCGTTGAGGCCCGGCTGGAAGCGCACCTTGGCCGCTTCCAGGTGCTTGCGCGCGCGCCACAGTTCCAGGTCGAAGCCGCCCAGCGGGCTGCCGCGGTAGCCGCTGATGAAGCCGGCGGTGTCGAGCCCGGCCGCCGCGTCGCGCAGCTGCTGCATCAGCGGCAGGCGTACCAGCGCCTGCACGCCGCTGAGGTAGACGCGGCCGTCGCGGCGCGTGTAGCGGTGTTCCAGGGTGTAGTCGGCGTCGAAGGTGGCGAGCCCGGGCTGGTCGGCGGACGCGGGCGAAGTCAGTTCGGCGGTGCTGGTCATGACAGGCCTGGAGCGTGGGCTGGGCCGGGCGCCCGGCTGTAGCGCAACATCATAAACAAGCGCGCATGGACGGGCATGACACACTGCGGCGCGAACCCGTGCCGCGGCGGCCACGAAGTGGGACAATAGGCGCCCCCCACATCCCGCTTTCCCCGATGAACCGCATGCATGCGCAAGCCGGAACCGATCCGGATTGCCACCCTGCCGATGCCGGGAGCCGCTGAGGCACGCCATGGCATTGGACGCATTCGCACTGATCCTGGCCATGCTCGCCCTCGGCATGGCCATGGGCCGCACCACCCTGCTGCCGGACAATGCGTCCGAGGTGCTCAACCTGGTGGTGCTCTACGTCTGCCTGCCCGCCGCGGTGCTGCTGTACGTGCCGCGCCTGCACCTGCAATGGTCGCTGCTGGGCATGGCGCTCACGCCCTGGCTGCTGATGGGCGCGACCTGGCTGCTGGTGGGCCTGGCCGCGCGCCTGTGGAAGTTCGGCCGCGAGCAGTACGCGGTGCTGCTGCTGTGCGTGGGCCTGGGCAACACCAGCTTCCTCGGCTATCCGATGGTGCGCGCGCTGCTGGGCGAGAGCGCGGTGCAGTACGCGGTGGTGTACGACCAGTTCGGCACCTTCGTGATGCTGTCCACCCTGGGCCTGTACGTGTGCGCGCGCTACAGCGGCGACGCGCCGCCGGGCCCGCGCCAGGTGGCGCTGCGGATCGCGCGCTTCCCCCCGGCCTGGGCGCTGCTGCTGGGCCTGACCCTGATGCCGGCCGAGCCGCCGCACTGGATCGGCGCCGGGCTGCAGCGGCTGGCCGACGCCATGCTGCCGCTGGTAATGCTGGCGGTGGGCCTGTCGATCCGTCTGCGCCTGCCGCGCGAGGAACTGGGCCCGCTGCTTGCGGGGCTGTCACTGAAGCTGCTGGTGATGCCGGCCATCGCCCTGCCGCTGTCGCTGCTGTTCGGCATGCCGCCGCTGATGCTGCGTGCCAACGTGCTCGAATCGGCGATGCCGACCATGGTCTCGGCCGCGGCGCTGGCCATGGCCCATGGCCTGGCACCGCGGCTGTGCGCGGCCCTGGTCGGCTACGGCATCGTCGTGTGCCTGGCCACGTTGCCGGCCTGGGTCTGGCTGCTGGGCCGGTTCCACGGCTGAGGCGGCGCGGCGGGGCATCGCCGCCGCGCCGCGCGCGCCGGGCTCAGGCTTCGACCGCCGCCGGCGCCGCGAACAGCCGGATCGGGCGGATGCCGTGGGTGCGTTCGGCCAAATCGGCGGTTTCCACCAGCGCCGCCAGCTGCTGCCGGTACAGGTCCAGGAACGCGTCCTCCAGTGGCAGCACGGCGCGCGCAAACGCGAACGGGTCGGCGCCGGCGCTGGAGTAGTGGCCGCAGCGCTTGAGCAGCAGCTGGCCCAGCGGCTGCCCGCTGCCGGGGACGGCGTCGTCGAGCCTGCCGAGCAGGGCGCCCACCTGCTCGCGGCAGCGCTCGGCGCGCGCATGCACGCGCGGCCGCAGCACTTCGTCGCCGCTGCCCATGCCGGCGTGCATGCGCATGCACACCCGCGCCTCCTGCAGGGTGCGCGCCAGCTCCGGCCAGTGCGCGTGCATCCTGGCCAGCAGCGCCAGGCGCGCCTCGGCCTCGTCGCGGGCCGCGCCGTCCAGGGTGTCCACCGCGTGCCGCAGGCGCCGCGCGAACACCGCCAGGATGCGCCGGGCCAGGTGCAGGTCCGGGGTATCCGCGGCCACGCAGGCGCCGTATTCGGCGCGCAGCGCGCCGGGGTCGGGCGGGCTGCCGTCGGGCATCACGAAGTCTTCTTCCTGGTCGAGCAGGGCGATCCACAGCGCCAGGGCGTCGGCGCGCTCGCGCAGGCGGTCCAGGCGCTGCCACAGGCCGGTCGCTTCCGGGCCGAGGCGGCGCAGTTCGTCCACGCTGCCCTGCCAGTCGAAGGCCGCCGCCGGCAGCAGGCCGGCTTCGGCCGGGTCCAGCAGCGGCACGCTGCCGAGCATGCCGTTGGTGTAGCGCTGCCAGGCCGCGGCGGTGGCGTCGGCCAGGCGGCCGCGGCCGAGCAGCTCGGCCGCGCCGATCAGCTGGCGCGGGCCGTAGTCCAGCTCCATGCCGGCGTAGTAGTGGGCGGTGACCTGGCGGCACAGCGCGGGGAAGTCGGCGAACAGCGCGGCGGCGGGACGGTCGTCGCGGAAGATGCCCGGCGCCTGCAGCGCCTGCGCGTTCGCGATCCGGGCCTGGTCGGCCGGATGCGAATCCCAGTAGCGCGTGGTGTCGTCGGACTGCAACTGGGCCTCGACCGATTCCCAGTCCTGCCTGCCCCACTGCTGCAGGCGCTGGGCGGTGGCGCCGGGCAGGTCGTCGACCAGGCGGCCTTCGCCCCAGGCCTTGCGGTTGAGCCGGTCGACCTCGTGCCAGGCATGTTCCAGCGCGCGCATGCGCAGCGCGGTCGCGGCGAAGGCCTCGCTGCCGGCGACCGTGGCCTCGTAGCGGTCGGCATCGAACTCCATTTCCTGGGACAGCCGCCGGCTCATGCGGAAGCTGAGCTGGAACATCCCGCGCAGCAGCAGGCGCGTGGCCCACAGGCAGGCCAGGGTCGCCAGGCAGGTGAGGTGGACGATGCCGCCCATTTCCTCGTCCTCCAGCCAGCGCCGCAGGCGCCCATCCCAGGCATCGTCCTGGTAGGCGCGCGACTCCAGCCAGTAGTTCACCCGGTTGATCAGGTGCGCCGCGCGCATGCCGCCGCGCTGGGCGAAGTGGCCGAACTCGTGGGCCAGCACCCCGACCAGCTCGCGCGCGCTCATGCCCGCCACCAGCGGCAGGCCGATGGTGAGGGTGCGCGCGCCGCCGAGCAGGCCGGCCGGGCCGGGCACGAACTGCACCCAGGCGTTGACCTGGTGGGTGAGGTGGATCGCGCGCGGCGGACGGATGCCGATGGCCGCGCACAGCGCGTGCACCGCGGCGGTGAAGCCGGGGTCCTGTTCCGGTTCCAGGCGTACCGGTTCCGGGGCGCGGGTGCGCGGGGCGAAGAACGGCTTGAGCAGGAACACCACCAGCACGCCGATGATGAAGCCCGGCGCGGTCCAGCCGACCAGGCGCAGCATGCCGTGGCCGCTGCGCGGGGCCCACTCCAGGTAGTAGTGCACGCCCAGCCAGGCCAGCCCGGCGACCAGGCCCAGGTAGGCCAGGGGTATCAGGCAGGACAGCACCGCCACCAGCCACAGCAGCAGGTCGTACAGCGGCTTGCGCGGCGGGCGCGGGATCGAACCGGGACGCAGCTGGCGCAGCTGCGTGGTGGGCGCTACGGCGTTGCCGGCGGGAATCGAGGACATCGTGCCAGGCCTCCTTGCGATGGCAGGGCGCATGCATGCCAGCCGCGCCGCCACGGGCGTCTTCCCTTGCCCGCGGACCTGTTCCATGGTTCGGCTGCGGCGGCCTGGCCCCCCTGGCCGCCGCGCCCGAGCATAGCCAAGCGCGCGGCGCGGCGCGAACCGGCGGCGCGGCTCAGTCCGCCGGCACGGTGCGCGGCAGGGCCCATTCGCGCAGCGCGCGGACCTGCTCGGCCATCAGCACCGACAGCGGGCGGGTGGCGCGGATCTCGTCCATCAGCAGGGTGGTGTCCAGCGGACGCTGCTCGGCGTGAGCGGCATACAGGCCGGAGACGATGGCCTGCTCGAGCTCTGCGCCGGAGAAGCCCTCGGCCGCGGCCGCCAGCGCCGACAGGTTGAAGCCCTGCGGCTGCAGCCCGCGCGCGGCCAGGTGGATGCGCAGCAGTTCCACCCGGGTGGAGGGGTCGGGCAGGTCGACGAAGAAGATCTCGTCGAAGCGGCCCTTGCGCAGCAGCTCGGCCGGCAGGTGCTGGACCTGGTTGGCGGTGGCCACCAGGAACACCGGCGCCTTGCGCTCGGCCATCCAGGTCAGCAGGTAGCCCAGTACCCGGCGCGAGACGCCGCCGTCGCCATCGCCGGAGTCGGCGGCCACGCCCTTCTCGATCTCGTCGATCCACAGCACGCACGGCGCCAGCTGGTCGGCCGAGGCCAGCGCCGTGCGCAGGTTCTGTTCGGTCTCGCCGTGGTACTTGGCGTACAGGGTGCCGAAGTCCAGGCGCAGCAGCGGCACCCCGAAGCCGCCGGCGATGGCCTTGGCCAGCAGCGACTTGCCGCAGCCCTGCACGCCCAGCAACAGGATCCCGCGCGGCGGCTCCAGCCCCGGCGGCGGGCTGCCGGCGAACGCGGCCTGGCGCAGCTGCACCCAGCGCTTGAGCCGGCGCGCGCCGGCGACTTCGTCCATGGCCGCCGCGTCGTATTCGTAGTGCAGGTGGCCGCTGCGGTTGAGCAGTTCGAACTTCAGCCTGGCCAGCTGCGGCAGGTCCGAGGCGGTGAGCGCACCGTCGGCGTGGATCAGCTGGCGGGCGATGCGGCGGGCGTCGTGCAGGTCCAGCCCCTGCAGGTGGCGCACGATCTGCTGCACCGCCTCGGCCTCGACCTCCACCCGGCGCCCGCCATTCTCGCGGGCGTAGGCCTCCGCCTCCTCGCGCACCAGCTTCAGCAGCGCCGCCGCGTCCGGCAGGCGCGGGGTGAAGCGCACCGCCATGGCTTCCAGTTCCGGCGGCAGTTCCACCTTCGCCCCGACCAGCACGATCACGTGCGGCTGGCAGTGGCGGCGCTGGAGGATGTCGCGCAGCAGGCGCTGGTGGCTGGCGTAGCCCAGGTAGGGGTGGAAGTCGAGCAGCAGGTAGATGCCGCGCTGGTCGGCCTCCTGGATCGCGCGCAGCACCGAGGAGGCGTCCGGCGGGCCCTGCGGCGGATCCTCGCGGTCCAGGTCCAGGCGGCGCAGGCCCTCGGTGATGGTCCAGCGGTGCAGGGCCCGCCACACGTGCAGCAGCGACTGCCGGAACAGCTCCACCACCCGGTCCTCGTCGCGGGTCTCGACCACCACCAGCGGCGTGTTGGCGCGGATCAGGGCGGTCAGGTCCTGCAGCTGGCTCATGGCACGTCCGTGTCGGGGAGGCGGGGAAAGATAGCAACCCGCCGGGCTTCCTACCGCCTCCACCGGGGGCGGTGTAACCTGCGGCCAGCCCAATGGGAGCAAGCGGCGGATGAAGACGATCCTGGTGGCCGGGTCCAAGGGCGGCGTGGGCAAGACCACGATCGCCACCCATCTGGCGGCGCACGCGGCACTGCAGGGCCGGCGGACGGTCCTGGCCGACGCCGACCCGCAGGGATCGGCCACCCGCTGGGCGCAGCGCCGCGCCGCCCTGGACAGCGCCGTGCTGCCGGTGGACGCCAGCACCCGCCGCGGCTGGGAGCGGCTGCCGGCCGACGCCGACCTGGTGGTGGTCGACGCCGCCGCCGGCGCCCTGGCCGCCGACCTGGAGCGCTTCCTGGAACGCGCCGACGCGGTGGTGGTGCCGCTGCAGCCCTCGGCGCTGGACATCGAGGCCACCGTGGCCTTCCTCAACACCCTGGCCAAGGTGCCGCGGGTCCACGCCCGGCGCCTTCCGGTGGGGCTGGTGCTCAACCGCAGCAAGCCGTGGACCAACACCAGCCAGCAGGCGGTGCAGATGCTGTCCGATTGGCCCTATCCGCTGGTGGCGCAGCTGCGCGACACCCAGGCCTACACCGTGCTGGTGGGCCTGGGCCGCAGCCTGTTCGACTACCACTCCGCGCAGGTGCGCGACCACCAGGGCGACTGGGAGCCACTGCTGCAGTGGCTGGACCAGGCCTGACCTCCCGCCTCCGCGAGGACATCCCGTGCGTGAACTGATCCTGCTGCGCCATGCCCATGCCGAACCCGGGGCCCCCGGCCAGGCCGACATCGACCGCCCGCTGTCGGCCCACGGCCTGGCCGAGGCCGAGGCCGCCGGGCGCTGGCTGCTGGCGCACGGCCTGCTGCCGGACCGCGTGCTGTGCTCGCCGGCGCGGCGCGCGCGCGAAACCCTGGAAGCGGTGCTGGCGGTCACCGGCTACGCCGAGCAGCGCCTGGAAGGATCGATCTACGAGGCCACCCCCGGCACCCTGATCGGCCTGCTGGACGAGCAGCAGGAGGTGGAGCGGCTGATGCTGGTCGGCCACAACCCGGGCCTGGAGCGGCTGGTGGCCCTGCTCGACAGCGGCCGTTCGGACGAATACCGCGGCATGCCCCCGGCCGGGCTGGCGGTGCTGTCGCTGCCGACCGCGCAGCCAGTGGAACCGGGCGTGGGCCGCCTGACCGCATTCTGGTGGCCTTGAGCGGATGCGGTACCCGCGCTGGTTGCTGGCCCTGGCGTTGTGGCCCGCGCTCGCCGCGGCGGCGGTGCAGGAGCCGGCCGCCGTCGCCGCGCCGGCGGTGACGCTGTACGAGCTGGATACCGTCCACAGCCGGCTGGAATTCGAGGTGCGCACCCGCGTCGGCCAGCGCCTGCGCGGCCAGTTCCCGCGCTACGAGGGCCTGGTCGACCTCTTGCCCGACGGCCGCCACCGGGTACGCTTGCGGATTTCCACCGCCTCCGCCGAGATCCCGGGCAAGCCGCGCTACACCGGCTGGATGCGCGGCGAGGCCTTCTTCGACACCCTGCGGTACCCTTGGATGGAATTCGTCTCCGACCCCTTCCCGCCGGACGCGCTGGCCCGCGGCGGCCGCCTGCACGGGCGCCTGACCCTGCGCGGCGCGACCCGCGGCGAGGTGCTGGAGGTGCAGCCGGCGCCCTGCGCCCGTCCCGGCCTGGACTGCGCGGTGCAGGTGGAGGGCGACATCGTGCGCAGCGACTACGGCATGGGCGACTGGCAGCTGGTGCTGTCCGAGCGGGTGCGCTTCACCATGCAGGTGCGCCTGCGCGAGGCGGGGCCGCGGTGAGGGCCTGGACCCGGCCACTGCTGGCCGCGTTGCTGGCGCTGGCGGCCAGCGCCTGCAGCACCCTGAGCCCGCAGCTGCGCGAGCAGGCCGCGGCGGTGGCGGTGGCCGGGCGCGACGCGCAGCTGGACTGCGAGCGCGCCGACCGCTGCGCCGCCCCCTCGCCGCTGCGCGAACTGGCCGGCGAGGCCTTCGCCGAGACCGCCAGCGCGCCCGACGGCCGCACCCGGCACCGCGCGCTGATCCTGGACGAGGGCGGCGAGGCGCTGCTGGCGCGGATCAACCTGATGCGCAGCGCCACCCGCCGCATCGACCTGCAGACCTACATCTTCGACAAGGACGACAGCGCGCGCCTGGTGCTGGACGAACTGCTGGCCGCGGCCCGCCGCGGGGTCAAGGTGCGGGTGCTGATCGACCAGCTCTCGGCGATCGCCGACCTCCGCATCCTGGCCGCCCTGGCCGGCGCGCACCAGAACCTGGAGCTGCGCATCTACAACCCGACCTTCGGCCGCGCCAAGCCCAACTACCTGCACTACGCGGCCAGCGTGATCTGCTGCTTCCGCCGCTTCAACCAGCGCATGCACAACAAGCTGCTGGTGATCGACGACGCGGTCGGCATCTCCGGCGGGCGCAACTACCAGGACGACTACTACGACTGGGACAGCCAGTACAACTTCCGCGACCGCGACGTGCTGGTGGCCGGGCCGGTGGTGCGCGAGATGCAGCGCAACTTCGCCGCCTACTGGAACGACCGCCGCAGCGTGCCGGTGGAGCGGCTGGACGACGTGGCCCGGCTGCTGCTGTCCTCCGGCGTGCCGGAGATGCCGCCGGCCACGCCGGCGCGCCCGGAACGGGTGGAGCGGATGCGCCAGGCGGCGGCCGACGCCGGGCTGGTGGAGGAGCGCCTGGCCCGGCGCGCGATGGCGGTGGGCCCGGTGGAGTACCTGGCCGACGTGCCGAAGAAGCACCGCGAGGGCGAGAGCCGGGTCAGCGGCGCCTCCGGGCTGGCCGGGCTGCTGGCGCAGGCACGCGAGGAAGTGCTGCTGCAGACCCCGTACCTGGTGCTGTCCGACAGCGCGGTGGAGATCTTCCGCCAGCTGCGCCAGCGCGAGCGGCCACCGCGGGTGGTGGCCTCGACCAACAGCCTGGCGGCCACCGACAACGCGATCGTCTACGCGCTCAGCTACAAGTACAAGCGCCGCAACGTGCGCGAGCTGGGCTTCGACATCTACGAGTACCGGCCGTTCCCCGAGGACCCGCCGGTGGACCCGGCGCTGGGCGCCTGGCAGCCGGGCGACGCCGAGACGCAGGATCCTTCGGTGCCGCGCAGCGAACTGCCCGGCGCGGTCTCCGGCTCCGGCGGCGGGCGCGGCCGCGCCGACGACGACCGCCGGCAGGTGCGCGACAAGCTGCGCACCGAGAGCCGGCCCTCGCTGCTGAGCACCAGCCACCCGGCCAACCGCCCGGTGCCGGTGCGCGCCCAGGGCAAGCGCCCGCGCATGGGCCTGCACGCCAAGTCGATGGTGATCGACCGCCGCATCGCGGTGATCGGCACCCACAACTTCGACCCGCGCAGCGAGACCTACAACACCGAGGGCGTGGTGGTGATCGAGGACCCGGCCTTCGCCGGCGCCCTGGCCGCCAGCATCGAGCGCGACATCGCCCCCGGGAACTCCTGGACCGTGGCCCCGCGCGCGCGGCCGCCGGTGCTGTCCGGGCTCAACTACAGCATGAACAAGGTGCTGGAGAAGTCGCCGGTACTGGACCTGTGGCCGTGGCGCTACGCCACCAACTACGTGTTCCAGCCCGGCCCGGAGTGCCCGCGGCCGCTGCCGCGGCGCGACCCGCGCTTCCACCAGTGCTACGTGGCGGTCGGCGACTTCCCCGAGGTCAGCCTCGGCCCGCGCTCGATCCTGACCCGCATGCTGACCGCCTTCGGTGCCGGCCTGGTGCCGATCCTCTGAGCCGGCGGCGATAATCGCCGCCCCTTCCGCGCAGGAGCAGCACCGATGGTGTTCCGTGGTCCGGTCGACCTGGACGAACTCAACCGCCTCAGCCGCGGCACCCTGATCGAGCACCTGGGCATCGTGTTCACCGCCGCCGGCGACGACTGGCTGCAGGCGACCATGCCGGTGGCGGGCTTCACCCGCCAGCCGTACGGCCTGCTCCACGGCGGCGCCTCGGTGGTGCTGGCCGAGACCCTGGGCAGCAGCGCCGGCAACCTGTGCCTGGACACCCGCGTGCAGCAGGCGGTGGGCCTGGAGATCAACGCCAACCACCTGCGCGCGGTGCGCGAGGGCGTGGTCACCGGCACCGCGAAGGCGGTGCACGTGGGCCGCAGCACCCAGGTCTGGGACATCCGCATCGAGGACGGACGCGGGCGCCCGGCCTGCGTCTCGCGCCTGACCCTGGCGGTGGTCGCGGTGGCCGCGCCGCAGGCCGGCGCGGCCTGATCCGGCGCCGTCGCCGCGGCAAAGCCGGCGCCCATCCCCAACCGGGCGCCGCATCCGGTATCGTGCGCGTCCTATGGACCACGCTCCCCCACGAGCCGCCCGGCGCCGTGCCCGGCCCGGATCCGGCGTTGCCCGCCTGTTCCGCTACCTCTACCGCGTCCCGCTGCTGCTGCTGCACCTGCTGCTGCCGCTGCCGCTGACCGTGCTGTGCCAGGTCACGCCGCTGGCGCGCCTGCGCTGGGGCGGCGAGACCCTGGGCGACCGCGCGGTGCGCGCCTGGTCGGGCGGGCTGATGTGGGTGTTCGGCTTCCGCCTGGTGCGGATCGGCCAGCCGCTGCCGGGGCCGGTGCTGTTCGTGGCCAACCACGTCAGCTGGGTCGACATCGAGATGCTGCACAGCCAGCGCATGATGGGCTTCGTCGCCAAGCGCGAGATCGCCGGCTGGCCGGTGGTCGGCTGGCTGGCCACCCTGGGCCAGACCATCTACCACCAGCGCGGCAACACCGACTCGCTGGCCGGGGTGATCGCGGTGATGCTCGAGCGCCTGCGCCAGGGCCGCGCGGTCGGCGTGTTCCCGGAAGGGCGCACCCGCGACGGCAGCGCGGTCGGCCCGTTCCACGCGCGCATCTTCCAGGCCGCGGTCGAGGCCGGCGTGCCGGTGCAGCCGGTGGCGCTGCGCTACGGCGAGCGCGGTGACGCGCAGACGGTGGTGGCGTTCGGTCCGCGCGAGAGCTTCGTGGCCAACTTCCTGCGCCTGCTGGGCGAACCGGCGCGGCGCGCCGAGGTGCATTTCCTCGAGCCGATCGCGCCGGGCCAGGTCGAGGGGCGCCGCCGCCTGGCCGAGTTGTCGCGCGAACGCATCGTGGCGGTGATGGAACGCTGATCCGGGCGCCGGGCACTTGCGCCGTCCGCGTCGTCCGGCGAATGATTGCCGGTGAAACTGCAAGTCCCGCTCCCCCGGATGCTGACCGCCGCCGACTTCCAGCCGCCGCGCCTGCTGCGCAATCCGCACGTGCAGTCGGTGCTGGGCTCCAGCGCCCTGCGCCGCCACCGCGGCCTGCGCGCGCTGGCCGCCAGCGGCGCCCAGACCCGCGAACTGATCCTGGACGGCGGCAACGGCGTGCGCCTGCAGGGCTGGCACAGCCGGGTGCCGGGCGTGCAACCGCGCGGCATGGCCCTGCTGCTGCATGGCTGGGAAGGCAGCGCCGAGTCCGGGTACATGCGCATGGCCGCCGCGCGCCTGCTCGGCTGCGGGCTGGAAGTGTTCCGCCTGAACTTCCGCGACCACGGCGGCACCCACCACCTCAACGAGGACCTGTTCCACTCCAACTGCTTGGACGAGGTGGTGCACGCGGCCGCCGACATGGTGGCGCGGCTGCGGGTGCGCGACCTGGTGGTGGCCGGCTACTCGCTGGGCGGCAACTTCGCCCTGCGCCTGGGCCTGCGCGCGGCGGTGGCGGGGCTGCCGCTGCGCCACATCGCCGCGGTCTGCCCGCTGGTGGACCCGGCCAGGACCATGGACCACATGGAACGCGCGCCGCAGATCTACGACTGGTACTTCCGGCGCAAGTGGCGCAGTTCGCTGCTGCGCAAGCGCGAACTGTTCCCGGACCGCTACGGCTACGACGACGCCACCCTGCGCCTGGACATGCGCGGGCTGATGGGCTGGCTGGCTCAGCGCCACGCCGGCTTCGGCTCGGTCGAGGCCTACTTCGACAGCTATTCGATCGCCGGCCGGCGCCTGGCCGCGCTGGACGTGCCGGCCGACATCCTGATGTCGCGCGACGACCCGGTGATCCCGATCGACCATTTCCAGGACTGGCAGCTGCCGGCCTGCGCGCGGCTGGAGGTGGCGTCCTGGGGCGGCCACTGCGCGTTCCTGGAGAGCCTCAACGGCGACGGTTTCGCCGAGCGCTGGGTGGCTGAACGCCTGTGCGCGGCACTGCCGGCCGGCTGAGCCCCGCGCCTTCCGGTCCGCGCCGGCGCGGCCTCGGCTACGCTGTGGCCCACCACCACAGGGACGCAGACACATGCGCATCTGGAGCGACAGTTTCCCCGCCGGCGGCCCGATCGCCGCCGAATTCGCGCTGGGCGCGATCGACGGCTTTGGCGGCAACCGCAACCCGCACCTGGCCTGGGACGGGGTGCCGGAGGGCACCCGCTCGCTGGTGCTGCTGTGCATCGACCCGGACGCGCCGACCGTGCCGGAGACCGTGGGTCGCGAGGACATGGAGATCCCGGTGGAGCAGCCGCGCACCGAGTTCGTGCACTGGGCCATGGTCGACATCGCCCCGGCGGTGGTGGCGATCGAGGCCGGCAGCTGCAGCGACCGCCCGACCCGCGGCGGCAAGCGCCAGCCGCCGGGCCCGGAAGGCGCGCGCCAGGGGCTGAACGACTACACCGGCTGGTTCGCCGGCGACGCGCACATGGGCGGCGACTACTACGGCTACGACGGCCCGTACCCGCCATTCAACGACGCCCGCGTGCACCGCTATTTCTTCCGCCTGTTCGCCCTGGACGTGCCGCGGCTGGACGTCCCCGACCGCTTCACCGCCGCCGACGCGCTGCGGGCGATGCAGGGCCATGTGCTGGCCGAGGCTGCGGTGCACGGCACCTACACCCTCAACAGCCGCCTGGGCTGAGCCTGCGCGCGGCGCCGGGGTGGAGAAGATCGACCTCAAGCGCAGCCTGGGGCCGCTGTACCGGCCGGCCCCGGGCATCGTCGAGCTGGACGTGCCCGCGTCCGGCTTCCTGATGGTCGACGGCCGCGGCGACCCGGACACCGCGCCGGCCTGGCGCGAGGCCGTGGAGGCGCTGTACGCCGTGGCCTACGCGGTGAAGTTCGCGCTGAAGCGGCGGCGGCGCTGGACTACGTGGTGATGCCGCTGGAGGCGCTGTGGTGGTCGGACGACCTGTCCAGCTTCGTCCGCGGCGACCGCGCTGCCTGGCAATGGACCGCGATGATCATGCAGCCGCCGGAGGCGGACGCGGACCTGGTCGCCGAAGCGGTGGCCGGCGTGCGCGCGAAGAAGGCGCTGCCGGCGCTGCGGCGGCTGCGCCTGGAGAGCTTCGCCGAAGGGCGTTGCGCGCAGCTGCTGCACGTCGGTCCGTACCGGGACGAGGGGCTGGCCATCGCCCGCCTGCACGCCTGGATCCGCGAGCGTTCGGCGCTGCGCGGGCGCCACCACGAGATCTACCTCGGCGATCCGCGCCGCAGCCGGCCGGAGAAGCTGAAGACCCTGCTGCGCCAGCCGATGGCATGAGCCGCCATGCCGGCCGCGGCGGCGTGTCCGGCCGCGGGCGGCTGCCGCGCGGCGCGGTTACTGCGCCGGCATCAGCACCAGCAGGGCGATGCCGAACAGGATCCGGTACACGGCGAAGCCGGTGAAGCGGTGCGCCTTGATGTAGCCCATCAGCCAGCGCACCACGCCGAAACCGGTCGCGGCGGCGGCGGCGAAGGCCAGGGCCACGCCGGCCCAGTCCTCGCCGCCGAGCCCGCCTTCCATGGCCAGTTCCAGGAAGGCGTAGGCGCTGGCCGCGAACATGGTCGGGATGCCGACCAGGAACACGAACTCGGCGGCGGAGGCGCGCCGGCTGGTGCCGGCCAGCATGGCCATGAAGATCGCCGCGGCCGAGCGCGAGGTGCCCGGGAACACGCCGGCCACGACCTGGGCCAGGCCGACCAGGACCGCGACCTTCCAGCTGATCGTGGCCACGTCGCCGCGCTTTCCCGCATAGTGCTCGGCCACCAGCATCCAGATGCCGCCCAGCACCAGCGCCCAGGCGATCGGAGTCACCGTCTCCGGCAGTTCCCAGCCGGCCAGGCGCACCGGCAGGCCGACCAGCGCGGTAACCAGGAACGCGACCGCCAGCTTGGCAACGTAGTCGCGGGTGGCCGGGTCGCCGAGGCTGGTCGCCAGCTCCCACAGCCGGCGCCGGAACACCAGGGTCACGGCGAGGATCGCGCCGGCCTGGATCACGATGTTGAAGAAGTCCGAACGCGCGCCCAGCCAGTGCTGGGCGATCAGCAGGTGCCCGGTGCTGGAGATGGGCAGGAATTCCGTCAGTCCTTCGAGGATGCCCAGCAGCAGGGCGGAGAGCAGTTCGGACACGTGGCGGCGTCGTCGGTTGGGAGGGCGGCCCCAGCATACGCGAGCAAATGCTGCACTGGCACATCCCCAAAAAGGTGCATTGCTCGCACCAAAATAATGCACCTGTTTGGTGCCTCGTTCCCCTTCCCGGACCGGAAGTTCAGTCAAATCAACGGCTTGTGACGAGTGTGATGGTTGGCACGGACCCTGCTACGGAACGGGTACCCATCAACCCGAGGTTGCACAGCGATGTCCGTGGAAAACGTTGAGAAGCTGATCAAGGACAACAAGGTCGAGTTCGTCGACCTGCGATTCGTCGACATGCGCGGCATGCAGCAGCACGTCACCTTCCCGGCCAGCATCGTCGAGGACTCGCTGTTCGAGGACGGCAAGATGTTCGACGGCTCCTCGATCGCAGGCTGGAAGGGCATCAACGAGTCGGACATGCTGCTGATGCCGGATCCGGAGACCGCGCTGCTGGATCCGTTCGCCGCCGACCCGACCCTGGTCCTGACCTGCGACGTGCTCGACCCGGCGACCATGCAGGCCTACGCGCGCTGCCCGCGCGGCGTGGCCAAGCGCGCCGAGGCCTACCTGAAGTCCTCGGGCATCGCCGACGCCGCGTTCTTCGGCCCGGAGCCGGAGTTCTTCATCTTCGACGCGGTGCGCTTCGCCAACGACATGGGCCACACCTTCTTCGAGATCGAGTCCGAGGAGGCGGCCTGGAACAGCGGCACCAAGTACGAGACCGGCAACACCGGCTACCGCCCGGGCGTGAAGGGCGGCTACTTCCCGGTCGCCCCGCACGACTCGCTGCACGACCTGCGCGCGGAGATGTGCAAGGTGCTGGAGGAGGCCGGGATCCCGGTCGAGGTCCACCACCACGAGGTGGCCACCGCCGGCCAGTGCGAGATCGGCACCCGCTTCAACACCCTGGTGCGCAAGGCCGACGAGCTGCTGACCCTGAAGTACATCGTCAAGAACGTCGCCCACCGCAACGGCAAGACCGCCACCTTCATGCCCAAGCCGATCGTCGGCGACAACGGCAGCGGCATGCACGTGCACCAGTCGCTGTCCAAGGACGGCAAGAACCTGTTCTCCGGCGACGGCTACGGCGGCCTGTCGCAGCTGGCGCTGTGGTACATCGGCGGCATCTTCAAGCACGCCCGCGCGATCAACGCCTTCGCCAACGCCGGCACCAACAGCTACAAGCGCCTGGTCCCGGGCTTCGAGGCGCCGGTGATGCTGGCCTACTCGGCGCGCAACCGCTCGGCCTCCTGCCGCATCCCGTGGGTGTCCAGCCCGAAGGCCCGCCGCATCGAGATCCGCTTCCCCGACCCGCTGCAGTCCGGCTACCTGACCTTCACCGCGCTGATGATGGCCGGCCTGGACGGCATCAAGAACCAGATCGACCCGGGTGCGCCGAGCGACAAGGACCTGTACGACCTGCCGCCGGAGGAAGAGAAGAACATCCCGAAGGTCTGCTCCAGCCTCGACCAGGCGCTGGAGGCGCTGGACGCGGACCGCGAGTTCCTCAAGGCCGGCGGCGTCATGAGCGACGACTTCATCGACGGCTACATCGCGCTGAAGATGCAGGAAGTCACCAAGTTCCGCGCGGCCACGCACCCGCTGGAATACCAGCTGTACTACGGCAACTGACCGGCTGCGGCGCGGGGGCGACCCCGCGCCGCTTCCGCATCCGTGCGCGATACCGCCGTCCGCCAGGGGGCCGGGCGGCAGTGGAAGGAGAGAGAGAAGCGAAGCAAGCAAAGGGGATTCCCGGGCCTGCATGACCTCCCCCAAGAAGTCGGATGCAGCCTGCGAATCGGTGCGCCGCCGCCGTCACGGAGCGGCCATGTCGAAAGGGAACGGCCGGGCCACCCGGCCCGGCCGCTCCCGGAGTTCCGAACGCCGGCCGCAATGGCCGGAACCTCCACCATCGGGATGCGAACATGAAACTGATCACCGCAATCATCCGGCCGTTCAAGCTTGACGAGGTGCGCGAAGCCCTCGCCCAGGCTGGCGTGTCCGGCATCACCGTGACCGAGGTCAAGGGCTTCGGTCGCCAGAAGGGGCACACCGAGCTGTACCGGGGCGCCGAGTACGTCGTCGACTTCCTGCCCAAGATCAAGATCGAGACGGTCGTGACCGACGACCGCGTCGACGCCGTGCTGGAAGCCATCCAGCAGTCGGCGGGCACCGCCAAGATCGGCGACGGCAAGATCTTCGTCACCGCCGTCGAGCAGGTCATCCGCATCCGCACCGGCGAGATCGGCGCGGACGCGCTCTAACCCACCCCGGAGAGAACCATGAAGACGCGATTCCTGGCCGGGTGGAAGACCCGGTTCTATTCCGTGTGCCTGATGATGCTGGTTTCGGCGCTGGCGACCACCGCCTTCGCCGCCCAAGCGCAGGAAACCGCCGCGCCGCCGGCCGAGGAAGCCGCCGCGGCGGTCGCCGCCGCCGCCGATGCCACGGCCGACGCCGCTGCCGCGGTCGGGGAAGCGGCCGCCGAGCCCGCCGCCGCCGAGGAGGCGCCGGCCGAGGAGGAGGCGAGCCTGGATTCGGGCGATACCGCCTGGATGCTGACCTCGACCCTGCTGGTGCTGCTGATGATCGTGCCCGGCCTGGCCCTGTTCTACGGCGGCCTGGTGCGCAGCAAGAACGTGCTGTCGGTGCTCAGCCAGGTGCTGGTGGTGGCCTCGATCGTGATCGTGCTGTGGGCCTTCTACGGCTACAGCGCGGTGTTCACCGAGGGCAACGCCTTCTTCGGCTCGTTCACCGAGAAGTCGTTCCTCAAGGGCATCGGCGTCGACACCCTCAGCGGCACCATCCCGGAGCTGCTGTTCGTGGCCTTCCAGTCCACCTTCGCCGCCATCACCACCGCGCTGATCGTCGGCGCCTTCGCCGAGCGCATCAAGTTCAAGGCGGTGCTGCTGTTCTCGGTGCTGTGGTTCACCTTCAGCTACCTGCCGATGGCGCACATCGTGTGGGGCGGCGGCTACCTGGGCGAGCTGGGCGCGATCGACTTCGCCGGCGGCACCGTGGTGCACATCAACGCCGGCGTGGCCGGCCTGGTCGGCGCCTACTTCGTCGGCAAGCGCCTGGGCTTCGGCCAGACCGCGCTGAAGCCGCACAACGTGCCGTTCACCTTCATCGGCGCCGCCCTGCTGTGGATCGGCTGGTTCGGCTTCAACGCCGGCTCGGCCGCCGCCGCCGACGGCACCGCCGCCCTGGCCTTCATCAACACCATCCTCGCCACCTCGGCGGCGGTGGTCGGCTGGACCCTGGTCGAGGCCATCAGCAAGGGCAAGCCGTCGGCGCTGGGCGCCGCCTCCGGCGCGGTCGCCGGCCTGGTCGGCATCACCCCGGCCTGCGGCACGGTCGGTCCGCTGGGCGCGATCGTGATCGGCCTGGCCGCCGGCGCGATCTGCGTGTGGGGCGTCACCGGCCTGAAGAAGCTGCTGAACGTGGACGACACCGCCGACGTGTTCGGCGTGCACGGCGTCGGCGGCATCGTCGGCGCGGTCCTGACCGGCGTGTTCACCGCGCCCTCGCTGGGCGGCACCGGCGACGCCGACTTCTCGATCGGCAGCCAGGTCTGGATCCAGGTGGTCAGCATCGGCTTCACCATCGTCTGGTGCGCCGTGGTCACCGTGCTGGCCCTGCTGGTGGCCAAGCTGGTGTTCGGCCTGCGCGTCAACGAGGAGGCCGAGCGCATCGGCCTGGACATCAGCTCGCACGGCGAGTCCGCCTACGAGGTCTGAGTGGCATCGCGCCGCGGGCACAGGCCGCGGCGCGCTTCCTGCAACAACCGCGGTGGCGCCGCCCGGCGCCCCCGCCCGATCCCCGCGCGCTGCCCGAGCGGCCGCGCCTGCAATGCGCCGAGGTGAACCGTGTTCCGCCTTCCCGTCACCCATGCGCGCCGGAGGCAGTGCTTGCCGCCGCCGCCGCGGGGCGGTGCAATGGGGCATGAGCCCGGACCTGCGCACGCTCCTTCCCGCCGTCCTCTGCCTGCTGCTGGCCGCCTGCGCGCACGCGCCGCAGCGCAGCCCGCTGGCGCAATGGACGCCTTCGCCCAACCACGACGCCCGGCGGCCCTCGCTGGTCGTGCTGCACGCCACCGAACAGGGCTCGGTGGCGGAGAGCCTGCACACGCTGCGCACCCGCAACAGCGGCGGGCCGGTAAGCGCGCACTACCTGGTCGGCGCCGACGGCAGCGTGCACCAGCTGGTCGACGACCGGCGCCGTGCCTGGCATGCCGGCGGTGGCAGCTGGGGCGCGCTCACCGAGCTGAACTCCGCGTCCATCGGCATCGAGCTGGACAATGATGGCGCCGCACCGTTCCCGCCCGCGCAGATCGAGGCCCTGCTGCGCCTGCTCGAGGACCTGGCCACGCGCCTGGGCATCCCGCGCCACGCGGTCATCGCCCACGCCGACCTGGCGCCCACGCGCAAGCGCGATCCCGGCCCGCGGTTCCCGTGGCAGCGCCTGGCCGAGGCCGGCTTTGGCCTGTGGCCGGATCCGGCCGATGGCGAACCGCCTCCCGGTTTCGATCCGTGGCTGGCGCTGCAGGCCATCGGCTGGCCGCTGCACGACCCGGCCGCGGCGGTGCGCGCCTACCGCCGCCACTACCGCGGCGACGAGGCCGACACCCTGGACGCGGAGGACCTCCGCATCCTGCATTCGCTGGTCCTGCAGGCGCGGCGCTGGCGCTGACCGCCACCCGCGGCGGCCATCGCCGCCATCGGCGCCATGCACTAGATTGGTGCAATGTCGATGAGCGCCGTAGCCGCACCCACCCTCGAACACCTGGCCACGCCCGTGGTCTGGGCCGATGCCCAGGCGCGGATCGCCGGGGTCAATGCCGCCTTCCCGCGCTGGCTGGGGATCGGCCCGCGGCGCCTGGTCGGGCAGCCGCTGGCGGCGCTGGAGCAGGAGGGCGACGCCCTGGCCCGGTTCCTGGAGCAGGACGAGCGCGAGATCCTGCGCCTGCACCGCATCGCCCTGGGCCTGCCCGGCGAGGCCCCGCGTCTGGCCGATGGCTGGGTCACCCGGGTCGAGGGCGGCTGGCTGCTGGAGGCCCATCCCTGCGACGACCTGACCCTGCCGGACGCGGCCCAGGCCCTGCCCGGGGCGTTGCAGGCCGCGCTCAAGGGCCTGGCCCACGAGTTGCGCAACCCGCTGGCCGGGCTCAAGGGCGCGGCCCAGCTGCTGTCGCGGCGTGCCGCCAGCCGCCAGGACGATGCCGGCGAGCGCGAGCTGATCGAGCTGATCGGCTCGGAGATCGAGCGCCTGAGCAGCCTGGTCGACCAGTTGCTGTCGCCGGCGCCGCAGCGGCCGCACGCGCCGTTGAACATCCATGCCGTGCTCGAGCGCGTGCTGCGCCTGGCCGAGGCCGAGGCCGAGGGCCGCCGCCCGGTGCGCATGCAGCGCGACTACGACCCCTCGATCCCGGAATTCCCCGGCGACGCCGACCGCCTCGCCCAGGCGGTGTGGAACCTGGTCAACAACGCTTTGCAGGCGGGAGCCTCGACCATCATCCTGCGCACCCGCTTCGAGCATGGCCTCAACATCCGCGACCACCTGCACGCACGCGCGCTGCGGGTGGAGATCGTGGACGACGGCCGCGGGGTGCCGGAGGAGCTGGCCGAGCACCTGTTCCTGCCGCTGGTCAGCGGCCGCGCCGAGGGCACCGGCCTGGGGCTGGCCCTGGCCCACCAGGTGGCGCGCGAGCACCGCGGCACCCTGACCTTCCGTTCCCGCCCCGGCCATACCGTTTTCACCCTGCTGCTGCCGCAGACCGAGCCTGAAGGAGAGACCGCCGCATGAATTCCGAGAGCCGCCGCGTCTGGGTGGTGGACGACGACCGCTCGGTGCGCTTCGTGCTGGCGACCGCGCTGCGCGACGCCGGCTACGAGGTGGACGGCTTCGAGAACGCCGCCAGCGCGCTGGCGGCACTGCGCGTGCGTGGCGCCCCGGACCTGCTGTTCACCGACGTGCGCATGCCCGGCGACGACGGCCTCAAGCTGCTGGACCGGCTCAAGTCCGCGCACCCGCAGCTGCCGGTGATCGTGATGAGCGCCTACACCGACGTGGCCAGCACCGCCTCGGCCTTCCGCGGCGGCGCCCACGAGTTCCTGTCCAAGCCGTTCGACCTGGACGACGCGGTGGCGCTGGCCGCACGCGCGCTGCCGGCCGAGGGCGCGCCGCCACCGCCGCCGGTGCCGGCCGCCGCCGCCGAGGAGGCCGCCAGCCAGGAGCTGATCGGCGACACCCCGGCCATGCGCGCGCTGTTCCGCGCGATCGGCCGCCTGGCCCAGGCGCCGCTGTCGGTGCTGATCACCGGCGAGACCGGCACCGGCAAGGAACTGGTCGCCAGCGCCCTGCACCGCGAGTCGCCGCGCGCCGATGGCCCGTTCGTGGCGCTCAACACCGCCGCGATCCCGGCCGAGCTGCTGGAGAGCGAACTGTTCGGGCACGAGGCCGGCGCCTTCACCGGCGCGCAGAAGCGGCACGTGGGCCGCTTCGAGCAGGCCAACGGCGGCACCCTGTTCCTGGACGAGATCGGCGACATGCCGGCCTCGCTGCAGACCCGCCTGCTGCGCGTGCTGGCCGAGGGCGAGTTCTTCCGCGTGGGCGGCCGCGAGCTGATCCGGGTGGACGTGCGGGTGATCGCCGCCACCCACCAGGACCTGGAGGCGCTGGTGCAGCAGGGCCGCTTCCGCGCCGACCTGCTGCACCGGCTCAACGTGGTGCGGCTGCAGATCCCGGCCCTGCGCGAACGCCGCGGCGACATCCCGTTGCTGGCCACCACCTTCCTGCACCGCGCCTCGCGCAAGCTCGGCGGCGGTGCCAAGCGCTTCGAGCCGGCGGCGCTGGCCGCGCTGCAGGCGATGGACTGGCCGGGCAACGTACGCGAGCTGCAGAACCTGTGCTGGCGCCTGGCCGCGCTGGCCCCGGGCGAAACCATCACCCTGGAGGACCTGCAGGTGCTGCAGGCCCCGGTGGCGGCGCCGCCGGCGGCGCCGGCCAGTGCCGCGCAGTGGGACATGCAGCTGCGGCAGTGGGTGCTGGACTGCCTGCGCGCCGGCGCCCGCGACCTGCACGCCGAGGCCCGCGAGCGCTTTGACCGCGCCCTGCTCAACGCCGCCCTGGAGCACACCGGCGGGCGCCGGGTGGAAGCGGCGGCGCTGCTGGGCGTGGGCCGCAACACCGTCACCCGCAAGCTGGGCCCAGGGCGCCGCCGCGAGCGCTGAGCGGCGTGGCCCCGCTGCGGTGCGGGCGCGCCGTCGCGGATGGGGGGCCGCGGCCCTTGATTGCCCGGCAACGCGCCAGCGGACACCATGGCGGTCCGTTCCACTGACCGGTGCACGTGCATGAAGACTCCCGCCCATCCGCGAATCGCATTGCCCGCCCTGGCGGCCCTGGCCCTGCTGGCCGGCTGCAGCCCCCCCGAGCCGGTGGCCCCGGCCCCGCCGGCGCCGGCCGAGCCGGTCGCCACCAGCACCGCGCAGGAAGCGCGCGTGGCGCTGGCCTCGGCCTCCGGCAGCCGGGTCAGCGGCACCCTGGTCCTGGTGCCGATGGACGGCGGCGTGCACGTGCGCGGCCAGGTCGGCGGGCTGCCGGCCAACGGCCAGTTCGGTTTCCACGTGCACGAAAAGGGCGATTGCAGCGCGGCCGACGCCACCAGCGCCGGCAGCCACTTCAACCCGGCCGGTGCCCCGCACGGCCGCGCCGGCAGCGGCGCCCACCATGGCGGGGACATGGACAACATCAGCAGCGACGCCGAGGGCGTGGCCACGGTCGATGCGCACCTGCTAGGGGTGACCCTGGGCGGCGGCGCGGCCAACGACATCGCCGGGCGCGCGGTGATCGTGCATGCCGACCCGGACGACTACCAGAGCCAGCCCACCGGCAACGCCGGCGCGCGCGTGGCCTGCGGGGTGATCAAGGTCGTGCGCTGAGCGGCACCAGGGCCCTCCCCTCCGGCGGACGGAGGGGGCCGGGTCCCGGGCTGCGCGCGAAAACCCGCGCTGCAAGACGGCGCGGCCGGGGCCACGGTCCGGGCCGCGCTCCGGTGTGCAGGGGCGTGGACGCATCCGCCGCACGCGGGCGGGAAGACGCCGCAACGGCTGCGGGATGCAGCCTGCGGATCAGGCCGCTTGCGAAAGCAGGGCGCGCGCGTCCTGCTGGCCGTTGGCGTGCACGTACAGCACCGGGATGCCGTGTGCCTCCAGCACCGCGGCCAGCTGCCGCTGGCGCGCCAGGAACAGCTCGTACAGCCGCTGCAGGCGCTCGCACTCGCCTTCGCCCGGGGTGCCGCCGTGGTAGTGCGCGCACCAGCCGGCCGGGTCGAACAGGGCCATGCGCGCCTCGCCGTCGGCCAGCCGCAGCAGCGGTTCGGGGCCGGCGTCCAGCCATTCCTCCGAGCCCGGCGCCAGCAGCGCCGCCTCGATCAGGTTCCACAGCGCCGACAGGCCCTGGTTGTCGTACTGCATGGCCATCATCGCCGCCAGGTCGTGGGCGCTGAGGTAGCGCGCATGCTCGATCCGGGCGCGGAAGCCGTCCTGCGCCAGCAGCGCGGTGTCGGCACCG
This sequence comes from Pseudoxanthomonas sp. GW2, assembly GCF_000283075.1. NCBI lineage: Bacteria > Pseudomonadati > Pseudomonadota > Gammaproteobacteria > Lysobacterales > Lysobacteraceae > Pseudoxanthomonas > Pseudoxanthomonas sp. GW2. The sequence goes on along the minus strand of NZ_ALIP01000135.1, from coordinate 4,428 downwards.
GCCATGCCCTGCGGCAGCAGGCTTTCCTCCAGCGCGCCGGCGACCACCGCCAGGGTCTGCGGCTCGCCGGCGAGGATGAAGGGTAGCACGCGCAGGCCGCCGCCGGTCAGGGCCGGGTCGGCCTGCAGCGGCAGCGGGACGTCGCCGTCCGCATCGGTGCCGAAGGCGACCACGCGCGGGCCCTGGTTGCGGCCCGGGGCACGCATGTGCAGCTCCTCCAGCCGGCGGTGCAGCGACCAGCCCGGGCGCAGGGCCTCGGCCGGGTCGAAGTGGGCGGCGGCCAGGACCAGGTCCAGCGAGGCGACGTCCGGCACCAGCCGCGCCAGGTCGCGGCCCACGGCCACCGCCAGGGTGCCGGCCTCTTCCTGGGACAGCGCGGCGCGGCCGGGCGCCTGCCCCCCGGCCAGCTCCAGCGCGAACACGCCACGGAACACGGTGTCAGCCACGCGCAGTCCTCCGCCGGGAAGGGTGGGACTGGCGGCGCGGGCCGCCGTTCATCGCGAAATGGGTCTGCATCGTTGGCCGCCTGACGGCTGGGGGATACACTTCGGCCATTATGCATTCGGTCGCGTATGCAGACCGTAATCCCGATGGAATCCACCCGAGGTCATCCCATGCCATCCACCCGCCCCGTCGCCATCCTCGGCGGCGTCCGCATCCCGTTCTGCCGCCAGAACACCGCCTACTCCGACGTGGGCAACCTCGGCATGTCGGTGCGCACCCTGGGGGCGCTGGTCGAGCGCTTCGGCCTGCACGGGCAGCAGCTGGGCGAGGTGGCCATGGGCGCGGTCATCAAGCACTCCTCGGACTGGAACCTGGGCCGCGAGGCGGCGCTGTCGTCGGGCCTGTCGCCGCTGACCCCGGGCATCACCCTGCAGCGCGCCTGCGGCACCAGCCTGGATTCGATCATCACCATCGCCAACAAGATCGCGGTCGGGCAGATCGACTCGGGCATCGGCGGCGGCTCGGACACCACCTCCGACGTGCCGATCGTCTACGGCAAGAAGCTGCGCGCGCGCCTGCTGGCCGCCAACCGCGGCAAGACCTTCAAGGACAAGCTGGCCGCATTCAAGGGTTTCCGCCTGTCCGAACTCAAGCCCGAGTTCCCGGGCGTGGCCGAGCCGCGCACCGGCAAGAGCATGGGCGACCACTGCGAGGACATGGCCAAGCAGTGGAACATCTCGCGTGACTCGCAGGACGAGTGGGCGGTGTCCTCGCACAGGAAGCTGGCCGCCGCCTACGAGCGCGGCTTCTTCTCCGACCTGATCGCGCCGTTCCGCGGCGTGGAGCGCGACAACATCCTGCGTCCGGACACCTCGCTGGAGAAGCTGGCCACGCTCAAGCCGGCGTTCGACAAGACCTCCGGCCGCGGCACCCTGACCGCCGCCAACTCGACCCCGCTGACCGACGGCGCCGCGGCGGTGCTGCTGTCCACCGAGGAGTGGGCCCGCGCCCACGGCCACGAGCCGCTGGCCTACCTGCGCGACGCGCACGTGTCGGCGGTGGACTTCGTCCACGGCGAGGGCCTGCTGATGGCGCCGACCGTGGCGGTGGCCGAGATGCTCCGCCGCAACAACCTGACCCTGCAGGACTTCGACATCTACGAGATCCACGAGGCCTTCGCCGCGCAGGTGCTGTGCACCCTGCGCGCCTGGGAGAGCGAGGACTACTGCCGCACCCGCCTGGGCCTGGACGCGCCGCTGGGCCGGATCGACCCGGAGAAGATCAACCCGGTCGGTTCCTCGTTGGCCACCGGCCATCCGTTCGCCGCCACCGGCGCGCGCATCATCGCCACCGCGGCCAAGCAGCTGGCCGAGCGCGGCGGCGGCCGCGCCCTGGTCTCGATCTGCACCGCCGGCGGCATGGGCGTGGTGGCGATCGTCGAGCGCTGATCCCGGCGCCGGCGCAACGAAGAAAGGCGGCCCTGGGGCCGCCTTTCCTTTTCCGGGTCGCCGGGATCCGCGCCGCGGCGGATCACTCCACCAGCCGCGGCAGGCCGTTGGCGTCGCGTTCCTCCGGGGCGGCGTCGGCCGGCGGCTGGAGCAGGCGCGCCGGCAGCGGTTGCACCGGTTCGCCGCGTCCTGCCAGCAGCGCGTTGGCGTAGGCCTGCGCGGCCAGGGCGTGGTCGCCGGCCTCGGCCAGGCCGTCGCCCAGCAGTTCCCAGGCCTCGGCGCCGGCGCCCTGTTCCAGCGCCCGCTGCAGGAAGTCGCGCGCCTGCGGCCACTGCTCCTGCTGCCTTGCCAGGCGCGCCAGCGCCACCAGCAGCGCCGGGCTGCCCGGGTGCTGCTGCAGCCAGCGCTGGGCGCTGGCCCGGCGCGAATCCACGTGGCCGACCGGCAGCCGCGCGTACAGGTCCACCAGCTCCTCGTCCCAGTGCGCGTCCAGCGCCTGCTCCAGGTGGCGCATGGCCGCCTCGTGCCAGCCCAGCGCGGCGGCGCGGCGGGCATAGGCCCCGACCACCGCCGGCTCGGTGCGCAGGGTCTTGGGCATGGCTTCCCAGCGCTCGGCCAGCAGGTTGGCGTCGTCGGTCTCCTCCAGCGAGGCGGCCGCCAGGTCGAGCTCCAGGGTGGCCAGCTCGTCGGCCGGCAGCACTGCCTGCTGGCGCAGCGCGCCGAGCAGGCCGTAGGCCTCGCCGGCGCGGTGCACCGCGGCCAGGGCGCGGGCGCGCAACAGCAGGCCGCGCGGCGGCAGCGGCTGCGCCTCGGCCACGTCCAGCGCGTTGATCGCGTCCACCGGACGGCCGCGCGCCAGCATGCGCTCGCCCTGCAGCACCGCGTGCAGCACCGGGTCGCGCTGCGCCAGCTGCGCCAGCCACTGCGCGGCCGCGGCCTCGTCGCCGCGTGCATCGGCCGCGCGCACCGCGCCGGCCAGGGCCAGGGTGCCGGCCTCGGCATCGTCGGCGGCATTGCCGAGCAGGCGTTCGCCCTGGCTCCAGCGACCGCCGTAGACCGCGCGCATGCCCTCGATCAGGCGCCCGCGGCCCTGGCGCTTGCGGTAGCGGCCCCAGGCGCGGAACGGCAGCCGCAGCAGGTGCCAGGCCGCGCCCAGCACCACCAGCGCCAGCGCCGCCAGGGCGATGGCCACCGGCAGGCTGGTGCTGTAGTCGTAACCGCCGGTGCGCACGATCACCCGGCCCAGCGAGGCCGGGTCCTGCTGCGCGATCCATTGCGCGGCCAGCACGCCCAGCACCGCCGCGACCAGCAACGCCACCAGCCATCGATACGGCTTCATTGCACACTCCTCGCTTCGCGCGCGGCCCGCAGCTGCAGCAGGGTGGCTTCCAGCACCGGTTCCTGCAGTTCCAGCGGCTGGCCGCGCAAGGCCTGCAGTTGACCCTGAACCTCGCGCAGGGCGGGTGAATCCGGCCACAACCGGCGGATCGCCGCCTGCGCGCGCTGCAGCGCCGAACCGAACGCCGGCGCGTCGCCGCGCTCGAGCGCGGCGCGGGCCAGGGTCAGTTCCAGCTGCAGGGTGGTTTCGGCGGCGATGCGCTCGCTGCCGGTCAGCAGTTCGTGGCTGCCGGCCGGGCGCACCTGCACCAGCGGCGCCAGCGCGCGCTGCCACCACGGTTGCGGGCGGCCTTCGTCGGCCGCCGGGGCTTCCAGCGGCAGGTCGGCCAGGCGCGCGGCCACCGCGTCCAGGCGCGCGGCGATGGCCGCGCGCGGGCCGGGGCCGAGCCGGTCCAGCGCGGCGCGCTCCTCGGCCAGGGTCTGGCGCAGGTTGAGCAGGTCGGGGTCGTGCAGGCCCTCGAGCAGGCTGGCGGCCAGCGCGTAGGCGCGGCGCGCGCCTTCCACGTCGCCGGCGATGCGCAGGCGCTGTGCACCCATCACCAGCAGCAGCTCGGCCTCGTCCAGGCGCGCGCTGCGGCTGCCGTCGCGGCTGCTGGCGGCCAGCCGCGCGACGTTGTCCTCCAGCAGCGCGTTGCGCTGGCCCAGGCCCAGTACCTCGTCGCGCAGCACGCGGTTGGCATTGGACGCATCACGGATCAGGCGCGACTGGGTGGCCAGGTCGCTGCGCAGGTTGTCCATGCGCGCGATCAGGGTTTCCAGCTGGCGCGCCTGGTCGGCGTTGCGGTCGTGCAGGCGCGCCTGTTGCTGGCGCCAGGCATGCCAGGCGAAGGCGCCGGCCAGCACCAGTACGAGCGGGACCAGCAGCCACGCGAGCGCGCGCGTGGATGGCCGGCGGGAAGGGGGAGTCTCGTTCACGGCTGCATCCTGTTCGGCCGGGCGGGGGGTGCCGCGCTCCAGGCGGCCATCCGGCCAGCGGCAAGCATCGCTTGGCCGCCGCCGCGCCCGCAAGGACTCACCCGGCAACCAGCTGTTGCGCCAGCGCCGCCAGTGCCGCCGGGCGCGGGCTGGCGGCGGAGGCGACGCGGGCGAAGCCGCGCGCGCGCGCCAGTTCCGCCAGGCGTTCGCTGGCGGCGGCCAC
>NZ_ALIP01000134.1:0-8002 GCF_000283075.1 Pseudoxanthomonas sp. GW2 | reverse complement strand
CGCTCGTTGGCCTTGCAGGTCACGCACCAGTCGGCGGTCATGTTCACGAACACGGTGCGGCCGTCGGCGCGCAGCCGCGCCAGCGCCTGCGCCGAGTACGGCAGGCTGCCGTCGGCCGCTTGCCGCGCCGGCTCCGGTGCCGCCGTCGGCAGGGCGTGGATCCGGTACAGCGGCCAGGCCGCGACCAGCGCCAGCAGCAAGGCCGCAAGCCGCGGTCCGCCGTTGCCGACGTGGCGCAGGCGCTCGCTGGCCCACAGCGCCAGTGCCAGCCACAGCATCCCGGCCAGCAGCCAGCCCAGGGCCTCGCTGCCGTGCTGGCGCACCAGCACCCAGGCCAGCCACGCGGAGGTGGCGTACAGCGGGAAGGCCAGCGCCTGCTTGAGGGTTTCCATCCACGGCCCCGGGCGCGGCAGGCGCGTGGCCAGCGCCGGGACGAAGCCCGCCAGCAGGAACGGCAGCGCCAGCCCGAGCCCCAGCGCCAGGAACACACCCAGCGCGGCCGCGACCGGGAGCGCAAAGGCCGCGGCCAGGGCCACGCCCATGAACGGCGCGGTGCAGGGGCTGGCTACCACCACCGCCAGCACGCCGGTGGAGAAATCGCCCCCCAACCCGTCGCGGCCTGCCAGGGCCTGGCCGGCGCCGCCCAGGCGGGTGCCGATCAGGACCACGCCCGACAGCGACAGGCCCAATGCCAGCATCACCCAGGCCAGGAACGCGACCACCACCGGCTGCTGCAGCTGGAAGCCCCAGCCCACGGCCAGGCCGGCGCCGCGCAGGGCCAGCACGATGGCACCAAGCGCGGCGAAGGCCAGCAGCACGCCGGCGGTATAGGCCAGCGCGCGGTGGCGCGCATGGCGCGGCGAGCCGCCGGATCCGGCCAGCGACAATACCTTCAGCGACAGCACCGGCAGCACGCAGGGCATCAGGTTGAGCAGCAGGCCGCCAAGCACGGCCGACAGCAGCAGCGCGGCCACGGCCGGAGCGCCGGTGGCGGCGGCTGCGGCGGTTCCGGATCCCGTCGCGCCGGCTACCCCGGCATCCACGGCTACGGTGGCGGTGGCGCCCGCGTCCGGCGCGCCTTCCACCCGCACGAGGCCGCCGTCGATCCGCAGCACCGTGGCGTGCGGCGGATAGCAGACCAGCGGCTCGACCTCGTGGCAGCCCTGCACCACCACGCGCAGGCGGGTGGCCGTGGCCGGCGCCGCGGGCGCCGCCAGCACGACCTCGGCGCTTGCCTTGCCGCGGTAGACCTCGACCGGCCCGAGGTCGGGATCGTCCTTGGCCACGCCCGGCGGCAACCGCAGTTCCGGCGCCGGCGCATCGTCCAGCGCGCGTACGTGGATGCGTTCGCGGTAGAGGTAGTAGTCGTCGGCCACGCGCCAGTGCAGGCGCAGCCGGGTCGGCGACTGCAGCCGCGCGTCCAGGGCGAACGCCTGCTCCACCGGCAGCAGGCCCGGCGGTCCTGTGTCCTTCGCATGCAGCGACGGGACTACGGCGCCGGCAAGCAATGCGCCAAGCAACGGCCAGCGCGCGCGCAGGGTACGGGGCATGGCGACCGCGCTCATCGCCGCGCCTCCAGCAGCGGCGCGTAACGCGCGTCGGTCAGCGACACCAGGAAGGCCTCCAGGTCGTCCAGCTCCTGCGCGTCCAGGCCCAGCGGGCCGGACATCGAGGCATCGCGGCCGTGGGCGCCGGGTACCACGCGGTCCGGGTCGTTGTAGTACTCCAGCACCTCGCGCAGGGTGGCGAACATGCCGTTGTGCATGTACGGCGCGGTCACCGCCACGTTGCGCAGCGAGGGCACCTTGAACTGGCCGTCATCGGCCGGGTTGCCGGTGACTTCGCCGCGGCCACGGTCGGCGAGCCCGGCGCCGTCGTACAGGCCGATGTTGCGGAAGCGGTCGGAGGTGAAGTCCTCGCCGGAATGGCAGTCCGCGCACTTGCCCTTGCCGATGAACAGCAGGCGGCCGCGGCGCGCCGCCTCGCTGATGGCGCCGTCGTCGCCGCGCGCGTAGCGGTCGTAGGGCGAATCGCCGGACTCGAGGGTCTTCTGGTACGCAGCCAGGGCCCGGCCAAGGCTGCGCGCGGTGGCCGGACCGCCGTAGGCGGCCTCGAACGCGGCGCGGTAGGACGGGTCGGCGTTGAGCCGCGCCAGCGCCTGCTCCAGTGGCAGGTCCATCTCCAGCGGGTTCTCGATCGGGAAGATCGCCTGCTCCTCCAGGGTCTCGGCGCGGCCGTCCCAGAACATCGAGGTGCGCGCGGCGACATTGAGCACCGAGGGCGTGTTGCGCCGGCCCAGGCGTCCGCCCACGCCGGCGCTTACCGGCACGTCGTCGGCGAAGGCGCGCTCGGGGCGGTGGCAGGACGCGCAGCTGGTGCTGCGGTCGGAGGACAGCAGCGGGTCGAAGAACAGGCGCCGGCCCAGCTCCACCCGCAGCGCGGGCAGGTCGGCGGCGGCCGGTGCGCCGGTGGCGGTGGCGGCCGCGCCGGCCAGCCACGGCAGCGCGGCCAGGCCCGCGGCGGCCAGGGCCAGGCCCAGCAGCAGGCGCGGCCCGTGGCCACGACGGCGGCGGCGCGTGCGCAAAGCGGCAGCGTCCACGGCATTCCTCACGGCACGACGGCGAACGGTGCCTTGAACAGGGTGCACAGCCCGCTGCCCTCGTGGCAGCTCTGCCCGGCCAGGGTGCCGCTGACCTCGCGCGCGCCCGGCTCCAGGCGCACGCGCTGGCGGAAGGTGGCCTGCCCGGCGAAGTAGGCATAGCGGTACTCGCCGGCGAAGTTGCTGCCGCTGCGTTCCTGCGCGCCTTCCGCGCGCAGCGACTGCAGCGCCTGGCCGCCGGACTCCACCGCCAGCCGCGCCGGGCGCGGCCCGAAGTCCCCGGCGTCGAAGCCGGCGGCGTACACGATCCAGCCCGGGCGCACCGGCGCGCTGGCCACCAGCTCGACCTCGCCCGGCGCGCCGGGCACCGCTTCGGCGCGCCAGCGCCAGTCCAGTTCCACTTCTTCCTGCGCCGGCGCCGGCGCCGCGGCGAGGGCGAGCGCGCCCAGCAGCAGGCCGCGGGCGGCCTGTTTCCAGTCCCTCATGGTGCTTCCTCGTTGCGATGGCGCCTGCCGCCGCCGCGGCAGGCGCCGGGTTCAGGGTGCGGCGGCCAGCGTGGCCGGCGGCGCAGTGCCGGCATCGGCGCTGGCGTACGGGTCCGGCTCGGCCAGCAGTTCGTCAAGCAGCGCGTTGAAGCGGGCCACGTACTGCTCGTAGTACTCGCCGGTCACGGTGCCGGTGTAGCCGGTGTAGATCTCGCGCACCTCGCCCTTGCGGTCGATGATGAAGGTGGTCGGGAACGCGGCCAGGTAGTTCACGCCCTGCAGCTTCTCGGTCGCCACCTTCTTGTCGGCGATGCCGCCGAACACGATGTCGTACTGGATGTCGAAGTACTGCTTGAACTTGCCCAGCACTTTCTGGAAGTACTCGAAGCTGTCCTCCTGCTCGAACGCGACCGCCACCGCCTCGACCCCGCGGTGCCTGTTCTGCCTGAACCACGGCGCCAGGAAGTAGGTCTGGTCGGTGCAGTTCGGGCACCAGGTGCCGATCACCTCGACGATCACCACCTTGCCCTTGTACTTGTCGTCGCGCAGGGAGACGGTGCGGCCCTGCAGGTCGGGGAAGCTGAAGTCGATGCGCTTCTGCCCGTCCTTGAGGAAGGTCAGCTGGTAGGGGTCGGGCAGCTCGGCCGCCGGGTCCTTGCGGCCCTCGAAGCGCACCACGTTGTAGATGCCCGAGCCGGACACGCCCTGCAGGTTGCCGTCCTCGTCGATCGTGCCCTTGATCAGGCGCGGGCTGGGGCCGCTGAAGTGCGACAGCCAGAAGCGGTTGCCCTGGACCACGCCCTCCAGCTCACGCGAGTCGCCCACCGCGGTCATGATCACGCCGGTCAGGCGGTTGCCCTGCTGCTGGAACAGGCCGACCTGGTTGCGGCGGTTGCGGCGCTCGTCGGGGTTGTCGTCGCGCAGGCGCGCCTGGTCGGACTGCTGCAACGCCCACTTGCCGCTGAGGTCGACCCCGGCCGGCTGCTCGCGGCCGGGTTCGACGAAGCGCCAGGCCTTGCCGTGCTCGGCGGTGAACGGGATGTTGCGCGCGCCGTTGCGGCTGGGCACCAGGTCGCGGTACTCGCCGGCGAGGGTGCCGTCGTCGCGCACGGTGAACACCAGGGCGGCGTCGTAGGTGTTCATCGGCACGGACAGGGTGTCGTCGGACACGCGCTCGACCACGAAGCGATCGCGGCGCGAACCGTTGATCAGCTCGAAGCTGGCGTCGGCCGCGTCGCGGCCCCGGACCTCGAAGTTGAACGGGATCGGGTCGCCGTCCACCGTGAACTCGCCGCGCCAGATGCCTTCCTTCGGGAAGCGCGCGGCGGCCTCGGCGGCGGCGGCCGGCAGGAGCGTGGCCAGCAATGCGGTGCCTGACCACAGCAGCGCTGCAACTGCCTTCATTGCCTCACCTCGTCGTTGGGGATGCCTCCGGGGCAACGAATGTAGGAAGCGGCACGCGGCGGCGTCCACGCGAAAACCCACGCCATGCATGGCATGTGCTCATGTGCTGATGAGGGCAGGTGCTGAGGCGGCTTCCGCGGCGGCGGCTACACCCGGCCGCCGCCTGCGATGGCGGCTCCGGTCGATCCATCATCACGGGGCCCCGCGCCGCGAGCCGGCGCGGGCAGCCCTCAGCGGAACAGGGTTTCCGGGTATTCCGGCTTCTGTTCGCGGGCCAGCAGCTGCTCCAGGCCCTGGCGCGGGGTCAGCTCGCCGTGCAGCACGGCGTGCACGCCGGCGGAGATCGGCAGTTCCACGCCGTGGCGGTTGGCCAGGCGCATGACCTCGTTGGCGGTCTGCACCGATTCGACCACCTGGCCGATCTCGCGCACCGCCTCGTGCAGCTCCTTGCCGCGGCCCAGGGCCAGGCCCAGGCGGCGGTTGCGCGACAGGTCGCCGGTGCAGGTCAGCACCAGGTCGCCGAGGCCGGCCAGGCCCATCAGGGTCTCCGGGCGCGCGCCGATCGCCGCGGCCAGGCGCAGCATCTCGTTGAGGCCGCGGGTGATCAGGCCGGCACGGGCATTGAGGCCCAGCTCCATGCCGTCGGCCACGCCGGTGGCCACCGCCAGCACGTTCTTCATCGCCCCGCCCAGCTCGGCGCCGACCATGTCATCGCCGGTGTAGGCGCGGAACGCGGGGCCGTGCAAGGCCGCGGCGACCTTGCGGGTAAACGCCGGGTCCTCGCCGTGCACGGTCACCGCGGTGGGCAGGCCCAGGGTGACTTCCTTGGCGAACGAGGGGCCGGTAACCACGGCCAGCGGCACGCCCGGGCCGAGCACGTCGGCGGCAACCTCGTGCAGGAAGCGGCCGGAGCCGGGCTCGAAGCCCTTGGTCGCCCAGGCCACGCCGGCACCGGCCGGCAGCAGCGGCTTGAGCGCGTGCAGGGTCTCGGTGAAGGCATGCGAGGGCACCACCCCCAGCACCCAGTCGCAGCCGGCGACGGCCGCGGCCAGGTCGGTGGTGGCACGCAGGCTCCCGGGCAGCGGGATGCCCGGGAGGTAGCGCGGGTTCTCGTGGCGCTGGTCGATGGCCTCGACCACCACCGCGTCCCGGCCCCACAGGGTGGTGGCCAGGCCGTTGCGGGCGGTCAGGGTCGCCAGGGCGGTGCCCCACGACCCGGCCCCGAGGACCGCCAGCCTGCTGCTGCCGGTTGCGGCAGTCATCGGATGCGCGTTTGCCGCCGGATCAGGCGTTGCCGGCCGGCTCGGCCGAGGCCACGTCGCCCTCGGCGGCCTGCTGCTGCGCGGCCTGGGCCTGGCGCTGGCGCAGGGTCTCGGCGTACAGCGCGTCGAAGTTGATCGGCTGCAGCAGGAACGGCGGGAAGCCGCCGGCCTGGACCAGGTCGCTGACCAGCTGGCGCACGTACGGGAACAGGATGTTCGGGCACTGGGTGCCCAGCAGCACGTCCACGCCCTGCGGCGGCAGGCCGGCGATGCCGAACACGCCGGCCTGGTCGACCTCGACCACGTAGGCGGTCTTCTCGCCGACCTTGCAGGTCAGGGTGACGCGCAGGGAGACCTCGAACGCGGTCTCGTTCAGGCGCTGCACGCGCTGGTTGAGGTTCAGCTGCAGGTCCGGCTGGCCCTGCTCGTTGAAGATCGCCGGCGAATTGGGCGACTCGAAGGAAACGTCCTTGACGTAGATCTTCTCGACGCTGAAGGCCGCGCCGGCGGCTTCCTGCGGGGCGGGGGCGGCAGCGCCGTTGGTGGTTTCGTCGGACATTTCGGACTCCGGAATCGCTGGTTGGATGGCCGGCTGAACCGGCCGGGAACGGAACGCGGGATTATGGCACGTGCGCCGGACGCGGGTAGCCCCGGGGCGCGGCCGGGCTCAGCGGCCCTTGACCAGGGGCAGGCCCGCGGCCTGCCAGGCGACCAGCCCGCCGTCGAGCCAGTACACCTGCTCGAAGCCGGCCTTCTTCAGCTTGCGCGCGGCGCCGGCCGAGGCCATGCCGGTGCGGCACACCACCACCACCGGCGACTGCTTCGCGCCGGCCAGCAGCTTGCCGGCCGGGTCGAACTGGCTGGGGATGATGTTGCGGCTGCCGGCGATGTGGCCCTTCTCGAAATCGGCGATCGCCGACAGGTCCACCACCAGGGCGCCGGGCTGGTTGGCCACCAGCGCCAGCTCCGACGGCTTGAGCGCCTTGTAGCCGCGCAGCAGGCGCATGATCTCGGTGTAGATGATCGCCACGGTCAGACCGGCCAGCGCCAGCGACAGCATCGGGTGGCGGCCGGCGAAGGCCATCAGGGTCTCAAGATTCACGGCGCGCGTTCTTCATGCGGATGGGACGGGGCGGCGATTGTCGCACATGCCCCGCGCCGCGCCGCCGCTAGTGCCCGTCCCAGAAGTCCGGCAGCCCGGAGACCTGCCACCAGCGCCGCGCCTGCGCGTCCCAGCGCCACAGCTCGCGCCAGCGCACGGTGCGCTCGGCCTGGGTGTGGCGGTTGACCGCGCCGACCTCGATCTCGCGCGCGACGGTGCCGTCGGCCAGCACCGAGCTGGTGCCCTCGCGGTAGCGGGTCACCTGCAGCTGGCGGTAGCGCTCCAGTTCCAGCCCGCTGACCGGGTGGGCGGCCAGCCATTCCGGATCGACCAGCTGCAGCGCGGCCTCGTAGTCGCTCCAGCGCACCGCCGCGGCGAACGCCTCCTGCGCCTGGCCCAGGGCCTGCGCCTGGCGCTTGCCCATGGCATGCGCCGGCAGCACCAGCGCGCACAGCGCCAGCAGCAGCAGGATCCCTGGAATGCGCATCGTCGTCCTCCGGCGGGCCATGGCCGGCATGCTAGCAGCTGGCCCCGGCGGCGCGGCCGCCGGCCATGGCCACGTAGCGGCCGCTGAACACGGTCGCATCGCCGCCGCCGGGCAGGGCGATGCGCGCGGCGATCCGGCAGCGCGCGCGGCCACGCTGGCGGAAAGTGGCGAGGAAATCCTCCCACTGCCCTTCCTCCAGCCAGGCCTCCGCCTCCAGCGCGTCGTACAGCGGCGCCAGGTAGCGCACGTGGCTGTCGGCCACGTACACGTCGGCCGGGTGCCCGGCGCGGGCCAGCTGCCAGGTGGCCAGGCCCCAGCCGGCCAGGGTCATCAGCGAGGCCAGGCTGCCGCCGAAGGCCGAGCCCTTGTCGTTGATGTTGGGCGCCAGCGGCGCGCGCAGGCGCAGGCGGCCGTCGCCGGCATGGACGATCTCGATCTGCATCTGGCGCGCCAGCGGGATCGCGCACAGCTGCGCGCGCACGGCGGCCAGGGCGGGGTCATGCGGCTCGTTCGTGGTCATCGGCAAAGGGTAGCGGAAGCCCGGCCCGGGCCGGTCCGCGGCCGCGCATAATGCGCGGATGCCTGCACCCCCTCCGCCCTGGACCCTGGTCTCGCTGCGCCCCGCCGGCGGCCACGACGCCATGCGCCGCGCCGCCGCGCGGC
>NZ_ALIP01000133.1:2500-5818 GCF_000283075.1 Pseudoxanthomonas sp. GW2 | reverse complement strand
ATCACGAATCCCCAACCCCCAACCCCCCAACGCAAAACGGCGACCCAAGGGTCGCCGTTTGCGTTGTGCATTGGTAGCGGGGGCAGGATTTGAACCTGCGACCTTCGGGTTATGAGCCCGACGAGCTGCCAGACTGCTCCACCCCGCACCGGGGTAACTGGCGGCCGGTGCAGGCCTGGGGCCTGGTGCCGGTGGCGGACACGGGGGTGTCCGGCAAAAGAAGAAGCCCCCAGCGTTTGGCTGGGGGCTTCCGGGATAAAACCCTGGCGATGACCTACTCTCGCATGGGAGACCCACACTACCATCGGCGCTGTTGCGTTTCACTTCCGAGTTCGGGATGGGATCGGGTGGTTCCACAACGCTAATTTCACCAGGGAGACGGTTGGAGCGTGCAGGCGTCCGTGAGGTGGAGCCGCACCGTCTCGCATAGGGACTTGGGATGTAGTGAGCGGCGGATGGCTATCGACTGTCGTCGAGTCCAAGGCCACTTGAGGTTATATGGTCAAGCCGCACGGATCATTAGTACTGGTTAGCTCAACGCATTGCTGCGCTTACACACCCAGCCTATCAACCACCTGGTCTTGATGGTTCCTTCAGGGGACTTGTGTCCCGGGAGATCTCATCTTGAGGCGCGCTTCCCGCTTAGATGCTTTCAGCGGTTATCGCTTCCGAACATAGCTACCCGGCAGTGCCACTGGCGTGACAACCGGAACACCAGAGGTTCGTCCACTCCGGTCCTCTCGTACTAGGAGCAGCCCCTCTCAAATCTCCAACGCCCATGGCAGATAGGGACCGAACTGTCTCACGACGTTCTGAACCCAGCTCGCGTACCACTTTAAATGGCGAACAGCCATACCCTTGGGACCGACTACAGCCCCAGGATGTGATGAGCCGACATCGAGGTGCCAAACACCGCCGTCGATATGAACTCTTGGGCGGTATCAGCCTGTTATCCCCGGAGTACCTTTTATCCGTTGAGCGATGGCCCTTCCATACAGAACCACCGGATCACTAAGTCCTACTTTCGTACCTGCTTGATCCGTCGATCTTGCAGTCAAGCACGCTTATGCCTTTGCACACAGTGCGCGATGTCCGACCGCGCTGAGCGTACCTTCGAGCTCCTCCGTTACTCTTTAGGAGGAGACCGCCCCAGTCAAACTACCCACCATACACGGTCCCCGACCCGGATTACGGGCCCAGGTTAGAACGTCAAGCACATCAGGGTGGTATTTCAAGGATGGCTCCATGCCAGCTGGCGCCGACACTTCATAGCCTCCCACCTATCCTACACAGACGAACTCAACGTTCAGTGTAAAGCTATAGTAAAGGTTCACGGGGTCTTTCCGTCTTGCCACGGGAACGCTGCATCTTCACAGCGATTTCAATTTCACTGAGTCTCGGGTGGAGACAGCGCCGCTGTCGTTACGCCATTCGTGCAGGTCGGAACTTACCCGACAAGGAATTTCGCTACCTTAGGACCGTTATAGTTACGGCCGCCGTTTACCGGGGCTTCGATCAAGAGCTTCGCCTTGCGGCTGACCCCATCAATTAACCTTCCGGCACCGGGCAGGCGTCACACCCTATACGTCCACTTTCGTGTTTGCAGAGTGCTGTGTTTTTGATAAACAGTCGCAGCGGCCTGGTCACTTCGGCCTCCCTCAGCTATAGCCCGCATGGGCCACCAAAGGAGGCGCACCTTCTCCCGAAGTTACGGTGCCATGTTGCCTAGTTCCTTCACCCGAGTTCTCTCAAGCGCCTGAGAATTCTCATCCTACCCACCTGTGTCGGTTTTCGGTACGGTCTGCGTGAGCTGAAGCTTAGGGGCTTTTCCTGGAAGCGTGGTATCAGTCACTTCGCCCTAAAGGGCTCGTCTCGGTGCTCGGTGTTGACCTCCCGGATTTGCCTAAGAGATCCACCTACCGCCTTTCCCCGGGACAACCAACGCCCGGTAGACCTAACCTTCTCCGTCCCCCCATCGCACTCACGCGAGGTACTGGAATATTAACCAGTTTCCCATCGACTACGGCTTTCGCCCTCGCCTTAGGGGCCGACTCACCCTGCGCCGATTAACGTTGCGCAAGGAAACCTTGGGCTTTCGGCGTGCGGGCTTTTCACCCGCATTATCGTTACTCATGTCAGCATTCGCACTTCCGATACCTCCAGCAGGCCTCTCGACCCACCTTCGCAGGCTTACGGAACGCTCCTCTACCGCGCACACAAAGTGTGCACCCCAAGCTTCGGTTTACCGCTTAGCCCCGTTAAATCTTCCGCGCAGACCGACTCGACCAGTGAGCTATTACGCTTTCTTTAAAGGGTGGCTGCTTCTAAGCCAACCTCCTGGCTGTCTGTGCCTTTCCACATCGTTTCCCACTTAGCGGTAATTTGGGACCTTAGCTGTGGGTCTGGGTTGTTTCCCTTTTCACGACGGACGTTAGCACCCGCCGTGTGTCTCCCATACAGTCCGTCTCGGTATTCGGAGTTTGCAATGGTTTGGTAAGTCGCGATGACCCCCTAGCCATAACAGTGCTCTACCCCCGAGAGGATACATATGAGGCGCTACCTAAATAGCTTTCGAGGAGAACCAGCTATCTCCGGGTTCGATTAGCTTTTCACTCCTAATCACACCTCATCCCCTACCTTTGCAACGGGAGTGGGTTCGGGCCTCCAGTGCGTGTTACCGCACCTTCACCCTGGGCATGACTAGATCACCCGGTTTCGGGTCTACAGCCCGCGACTATGCGCCCTATTCAGACTCGGTTTCCCTTCGCCTCCCCTATACGGTTAAGCTTGCCACGAACTGTAAGTCGCTGACCCATTATACAAAAGGTACGCAGTCACCCTTGCGGGCTCCTACTGCTTGTACGCACACGGTTTCAGGGTCTATTTCACTCCCCTCTCCGGGGTTCTTTTCGCCTTTCCCTCACGGTACTGGTTCACTATCGGTCGGTCAGGAGTATTTAGCCTTGGAGGATGGTCCCCCCATGTTCAGACAGGGTTTCTCGTGCCCCGCCCTACTCGTCTTCACTGGCATGGCCCTTTCGAATACAGGGCTATCACCTTCTATGGCCGACCTTTCCAGGTCGTTTTTCTAGAACCATGCCAGCTTAAGGGCTAGTCCCCGTTCGCTCGTCACTACTGAGGGAATCTCGGTTGATTTCTTTTCCTCCGGTTACTTAGATATTTCAGTTCACCGGGTTCGCCTCCAGCACCTATGGATTCAGTGCAGGATACTGCCGAAGCAGTGGGTTTCCCCATTCGGACATCGCGGGATCAATGCTTGTTGCCAGCTCCCCCGCGCTTTTCGCAGGCTGCCACGTC
>NZ_ALIP01000132.1:0-32969 GCF_000283075.1 Pseudoxanthomonas sp. GW2 | reverse complement strand
GCCCGGGACGGGGCCGCGCGCGCTTCGTGATAGCGGTCACGGGTGGATCCTGGGTTTCGGGAGGGGTGTCCGGGCTCATGGCCCCGGATTTAATTGATGAATTAATTAAATTGCAACTGCTTGTCGCGTGAAGGTTTTGTGGGGATTCAGTGCGGTGAAACCGGGGTCAAGGCGCGGCCCGGGCCGCGGCCGCGTTGCGCCGCACCATATGCACCTCTACTGGTAGCGTTCCCAGAACCGGAAAATCACGTTATGTTCAGCCCCGGGAGTGGCGCGCGACTCGGGGGAGCGCAGCGCCTCAGCCAGACCGCGGGCCCCATTGGCCGCGGAACCTGGCCTCCCCCTGGCCTGCATACGTAGGTCGGGACAGGGGTCCAAAGGGGGTTCGGATGTACCGAACAATTGGCAGGCTGGTTCCGTTCCAAACCAGCAGCCATGCGGTCGAATGTGGCGCCGTGACGGGGTCGCGGCTGCAACGACCTCCACCTGGTGACCTGCTGGCCGTGGCCGCGTCCCGGGGGGAGGGACGCGGCCACGGTGATTTACAGTCCCGGCCGTGACCGGCCGGTGTAGGGCTGGGCCATGGCCCGCAAGACTTCCGCCCCGTCTCCCGGCCCGGTCCGCTTCCGGGCCCGCCTGGCCCGGCCCCTGCGCCCGGCCGATGCCGACTGGACCTTCCTCGTCCTGCCCGCCGCCGCCAGTGCCCGCCTGCCCAGCCGTGGCCAGGTAAGCGTGGCCGGCACCTTCGCCGGACAACCCTTCCAGGCCACCCTGCAGCCGGACGGGAAGGGCGGCCACTGGCTGAAGGTGGAGCCGGCCCTGGCCGCGGCGGCCGGGGTCGCGGCCGGGCAGGAGGTCGCGCTGGAGATCGCCCCGCTGGAGCAGGAGCCGGAACCCGAAGTGCCGGAGGACCTGGAGCGCGCGCTGGCCGCGCAGTCGCGGGCGCTGGCCACCTGGCGCGACATCACCGCGGCGGCGCGCCGCGACTGGATCCACTGGATCAGCTCGGGCAAGAAGGCCGAGACCCGCGCCCGCCGCATCGCCAGCGCCTGCGACATGCTGGCCAAGGGCAAGCGGCGGGCCTGCTGCTTCGACCGATCCGGGATCTACAGCAAGGCCTTCGCCGCGCCCGAACCGGCGCCCTGAGCGGAGGCGGGCGCGCGCCGGTCGCCGCTGGCGGGGTTCCGTCGGCGCATTCCCGGTTCCGTCGCAGCGCGCTTGCGGCTCCGTCCGCGGCCGCCGAGGCTTGCCTGGCATGACCGAGGAGGACTGCCGCCGATGAACACCCTGTTCGCGCTTGCCGCCTGGTGCCTGCTGCTGGTCCTGTGCTGGCCGCTGGCGATCCTGGCCCTGTTGCTGTGGCCGCTGGTGTGGCTGCTGTCGCTGCCGCTGCGGCTGGTGGGCATCACCTGCTCGGCCCTGTTCGAGCTGCTGCGCGCGCTGCTGATGCTGCCGGCCCGGCTGCTGGGCGGCGGGCGGCGCGGGGCCGTGGTTCGGGATTGCTGATTGGTGCCTGCAAGGCCCTGTCCCGCCGCCATGTGGTGCAAAAAGGCCCGGCTTTCGCCGGGCCTTCCTGCTTCCCGGGCCGGGGTCAGGCCTGCTTGCGCGAGGCGATCCAGGCGTCGACGCGACGCTCCAGCAGGTCCAGCGGCATCGCGCCGCCGCCCAGCACCGCGTCGTGGAAGCCGCGGATGTCGAAGCGCTCGCCCAGTGCCTCCTCGGCCTTCCGCCGCAGCTGCTGGATGCGGATCATGCCGACCTTGTACGCGGTGGCCTGGCCGGGCATCACCAGGTAGCGCTGGATCTCCGAGCGGATCGCCGCGTCCGGCACCGAGCTGTTGGCGCGGAAGTATTCCACCGCCTGTTCCTCGGTCCAGCCCTTGGCGTGCATGCCGGTATCCACCACCAGGCGGATCGCGCGCCACATCTCCGACATCAGCCGGCCGTACTCCGAATACGGATCCTCGTAGGTGCCCGGCATCTCCTTGGCCAGCCATTCCGCGTACAGGCCCCAGCCCTCGGCGTAGGCGGTGTCGAACATCTGGGTGCGGAACTGCGGCACCCCGGTCAGCTCCTGGGCGATGGAGATCTGCATGTGGTGGCCGGGCAGGCCCTCGTGGTACGCGATCACCTCCAGCTCGGTCCTGGGCATGGAGTTCATGTCCGACAGGTGCGCGTAGTAGATGCCCGGGCGCGAGCCGTCCGGGGTGCCGGGGTAGTAGTGCTGGGCGGCGCCGTCCTGCTCGCGGAACGCCTCCACGCGCTTGACCACCAGGTTGGCCTTGGGCAGCAGGCCGAAGTACTCCGGCAGGTGCTGCTTGATGTTCCCGATCTTGGCGGTGGCGTCGTCGATGTAGGCCTGGCGGCCGGCGTCGGTGTTCGGGTACAGCCGCTTGGGATCGGACTGCACCTGCCGGAAGAACGCCTGCAGGTCGCCCTCGATGCCCAGCTGCTTCTGCACCTGCTCCAGCTCGCCGCGCAGGCGCGCGACCTCGGCCAGGCCCAGCTCGTGGATCTGCTCGGCGGTCATGTCGGTGGAGGTGTGGCGCTTGAGCTGGGCGGCGTAATAGGCCGCGCCGTCCGGATGGGTCTGGCCGACGCCGGTGGGGTTGACCAGGGCGTTGGGCAGCTCGGCCTCGGCAAAGGCGATCACCCGCTCGTAGGCCGGCTTCACCGACTCCAGCAGGGCGGCGCGCGCCTGCTGCTTGAGCTCGCCGGCGCGGGCGGCGTCGATCTTCCCGGCCTGGACCAGGGCATCGGCCTTGGCCTGGGCGTCGGCCCACAGCGCGCTGTCGGTGCCGGCGCCGAACGGCGCGCCGGTGATCACCTTGCGCGACTGGTCGATCACGCCCTCCAGCGCGAACCGCGGCGGGCGGATGCCGGCGGCGGCCGAGGCGCGGGCGCGCTCCAGCAGCTGGTCGAAGGCCACGCCCACCTTCTGCAGGCGCGAGACGTAGGCCAGGTAGTCCTGCTCCTCGTCGACCTTGTGGAAGCCGATCAGGAAGGTCGGCAGTTCGCTCTGGCGGCCGCCCATCTGCTCGAACGGATAGTCGTGCGCCAGGTACTGCAGCTCGACCCGGGCGCGCTCGGCCTGCTTCTTCCACAGGTCCCAGGACAGCTGCGCCTCCGGGTCCAGGCGCGCGTAGTCGAACTGCGATTCCATCTCGCGCACCGAGGCCTCCAGCCACTCCACGCGCTGGCGCAGGCCGGCCTCGGACATGTCGTCGAGCTGGTCGTACAGCTCCTTGCGGCCGAGGAAGGTCAGCTGCATCGGGCTGAAGCGCAGCGCCTCCTCGTACTTGGCGTCGAACCAGGCATTGAGGCGCTGGGTCTCGGCCTGGACGGCCGCCGCGTCCGGCGCGGCTGCCTGGGAGGTGCCGGCGTTGCCGGTGTCTCCCTGGCTGCAGGCGGTCAGGGCCAGCGGCAGGGCGAGGCCGAGGGCGATGGCGAGGGTGCTGCGGGCAAGGGCAGGACGCACGGGACAACTCTCCGGAAGTGGGGACAACCGCCGCATTCTGCTGCATGCGGGGGGCGCGCCGCACCGTGGCCCTGGTCATGGCGGAGCGACGGCGATCACGCGCCCCGGGACCTGTGGCATATGCCGCGCCGGCGGCGGCTGCCCACAATCGCGCCGGCCCGTGCCGAACCGGAACCGCCCATGCATCGTGCCGCCCTCCTCCTGCTTGGTTGCCTTGCCGCCTGGATCCCCGCCGCCGCGGCGGAGGACTGCGCCGACCACGCGGCCTACGCCCCGGGGCGCGAACTGCTCGCCGAGCTGGAGCGCATCGTCGCTCCGGAAGGCGTGCAGGAGGCGTACGAAGTGCCGGTCAACGGCGTGCGCCACTGGGTCCACGTGCGCGGCCAGGACCGCGCCAACCCGCTGCTGCTGTTCGTGCACGGCGGGCCTGCCTCGCCGGTGATCCCGACCCTGTGGCAGTTCCAGCGCCCGCTGGAGGAGTACTTCACCGTCGTCCACTACGACCAGCGCGGCGCCGGCCGCACCTTCCGGCTCAACCCGCCGGAGGCGATCGACGGCACCCTGCGCATCCAGCAGTACGTGGACGACGCCATCGCCCTGGCCGAGCACCTGCGCCAGCGCTACGGCAAGCGCAAGCTGGTGCTGGCCGGGCACAGCTGGGGCACGGTGGTCGGCATGCAGGCCGCGCTGCAGCGGCCGGACCTGTTCCATGCCTACGTCGGCATCGGCCAGGTGATCCATGCCCGGACCAACGAACGCCTGAGCTTCGAGTACGGCCTGGCCCGCGCCCGCGCCGAGGGCAATGCCGCGGCGGTGGCGGAGATGGAGGCGATCGCCCCCTATCCCGGCGACGCGCCGCTGACCCGCGAGCGCATCGTCACCGCGCGCAAGTGGGCGCAGCACTACGGCGGGCTCAGCGCGTTCCGCGACAACTCGCGCTGGTTCTTCCACGGCGCCCTGCTGTCGCCGGACTACGACGACGCCGACCGCTGCGCGATCGACGCCGGCAGCCTGTTCACCCTGGGCCGGGTGCTGGAGGGGTTCCTGCAGGTCGATTTCCGCGGCGTGCGCCAGTTCCCGCTCCCGGTGGTGATGTTCATGGGCCGCCACGACTACACCACGCCCTCGCAGCCCACGGAGGAATGGCTGCGGCAGGTGCGCGCGCCCTACCGCCACGGCGAGTGGTTCGAGCGCTCCGCGCACCTGGTCCCGTGGGAGGAACCCGGCCATGCCCTGGTGGCGCTGCTGCAGCACGTGCGCCCGCTGGCGGTCGCCGGCGAGGAGGGCGGTGCCAATGACGGCGCCGGCGTCGGCTCCGCGCGCTGAGGCTCAGGCGCCGGCGGGTGCCGGCGCGCGCTGCGCGCTCTCCAGCCAGGCGCGCACCGCTTCAGCCGGCATCGGCCGCGCGAACAGGTAGCCCTGCATCAGGTTGCCGCCCAGCTCGCGCAACACCGCCAGCTCCTCGCGCGTCTCCACCCCCTCGATCACGCAGCCCAGCTCCATGTCGCGGCTCAGCGCCAGCAGCGAGCGCACGATCTTCATGCTGGTGGGCTTGTCCGGGATGCCGGTGACGAAGCGGCGGTCGATCTTGATCTTGGTCAGCGGCAGCGCCAGCAGCTGGCTGAGGCTGGAGAAGCCGGTGCCGAAGTCGTCCAGCGACACGCCGCAGCCCAGCCCGCGCAGCTGCCCGGCCGCGCGCTGCAGCTGGGCGGTGTCGTGCAGCACCGCCGTCTCGGTGATCTCCATGTCGATCCGGGCCGGGTGCACGCCGCTGCGCTCGATCATCTCCAGCAGCCCGGCCAGGTCCTCGCCCGAGCCGAGGTCGTGCATCGACAGGTTGAACGACAACCCCACCGGTTCCGGCCAGTGCGCGGCCTCGGCCAGCGCCTTGCCCAGCAGGATGCGGGTGATCCGGTGCACCAGGCCGGCGCGCTCGGCCACCGGGATGAAGTCCGCCGGCGAGACCGGGCCCAGTTGCGGGTGGGTCCAGCGCGCCAGCGCCTCGAACGCCAGCGCCTTGCCGGTGGCCATGCACATGATCGGCTGGAACGCGACCGACAGCTGCGCCTCCAGGTCGGCGTTGCGCAGCGCCTGCTCGATCGCTGCCTCGTGCTGGATGCGGTGGTGGTGGTCGGCCGAGAACAGGCTTACTCCGCCGCGGTGCTGGCGCTTGCCGTGGTACAGGGCGTAGTCGGCGCGCTCGTACAGGTCCTCGGCATGGCCGGCCAGGTCCGGGTACAGCACCAGGCCCATGGTGGCGGTTACCTGCAGCGCCATGTCCTGCAGCTGGAACGGCTCGCGCAGCTGCGCGCAGACGTGGCGGGCGAAGGCCACGTAGGCGGCGTCGTCGCCCAGGTCCTCGGCGATCAGCGCGAACTCGTCGCCGCCCAGGCGCGCCAGGTGCACGCGGCCGTCGGCCAGCCTGGCCAGGCGCCGGCCGACCTGGCGCAGCAGGCGGTCGCCGGCCAGGTGGCCGTGCAGGTCGTTGATCGGCTTGAACCCGTCCAGGTCGATGATGCCCACCGCCAGGCGCGTGCCATTGGCGTCGGCGCGGGCGCAGGCCTCGGTGAGCGTGGCGAAGAAGGCGCGCCGGTTGGGCAGCCGGGTGAGGCTGTCGATGTTGGCCAGGCGCAGGTTCTCCGCGCCCAGCCGCTCGGCGTGCAGGCGCGCGCCGACCAGGGCGGTGAAGCGCCGGTACTGGCGCAGCAGGGTGGAGACCACGCCGAAGGTCATCAGCGCCACGCCCAGGGCCATGGCCACGAAGGTCGGCTCCCCGGTGGTGGCGAAGAACAGGATGAAGCCGCCGTTGAAGATGATCGCCACCCCCAGCATCGCCGGGCGCAGGTGCATCATGTACAGCTGGATCACGGTGGCGGACGTGGCCATGTAGAAGGCCACGTGCGAGCGCGCGTAGGCGTCCCCGTACGGGAACAGGGCCAGCGCCCAGAGGGTGAACGCCAGCGCCAGCGGCCAGGCCAGGCGGGTGCTCCAGACCAGCGCGCGGCGGGCCTGGGCCGGGTCCGGGACCTGGCCGCGCCCGCGCCACCACTGCGCGAAGCGGACCAGGCAGCTGAGGGTCAGCAGCGCCGGCGCGCCCACGGTCAGCCAGGGCGGGGCGTGGGCCATGTGGGTCCAGGCCAGCAGCCAGGTATTGGCGACCAGCAGCGCGTACATGAGCGGGAGTTGGCCGGCGAACGCGCGGTACTGCGCCTTCAGCAACGCCGGGTCACCCGACGTCACTGGGATCAGCTCCCGCAGCCTGGCGATGGGTCCTGCTGGTGGCATGTGGCTCCCGGCCTCGGGCCCCCGCGCGCCGCGACTGCTCGGCGAGGGCGTGTGGTCCCCGGATAGAGCGGCGGCGGCCGGTGAAAGTTGAGCGGGGGCGGGGCGGCGGCCGGTCGGGTACGATTCCCGCTCCCCCCGGACCGTATCGCCGCCCATGACTTCCAGTTCCCCCACCCCCGCCGTCACCCGGGAGCAGGCCGAGGAGGCCGTGCGCACCCTGCTGCGCTGGGCGGGCGAGGACCCCGGCCGCGAGGGCCTGCTGGACACCCCGCGGCGGGTGGCCGAGGCCTACGGCGACTGGTTCAGTGGCTACCGCGAGGACCCGCGCGAGTACCTGGCCCGCACCTTCGAGGAGGTGGCCGGCTACGACGAGATGATCGTGCTGCGCGACATCGAGTACGAAAGCCACTGCGAGCACCACATGGCCCCGATCATCGGCCGGGTCCACGTGGGCTACCTGCCGGCGGGCAAGGTCGTGGGCATCAGCAAGCTGGCCCGGGTGGTGGACGCCTACGCGCGCCGCTTCCAGGTGCAGGAGAAGATGACCGCGCAGATCGCCCACACCATCCAGGACGTGCTGCAGCCGCAGGGCGTGGGCGTGGTGGTGGTCGGCGCGCACGAGTGCATGACCACCCGCGGCGTGCACAAGCGCGGGGTGAGCATGGTGACCTCGTGCATGCTCGGCAGCTTCCGCGAGGACGCGCGCACCCGCTCGGAGTTCCTGCGCTTCATCGAGGGCCGGCGCTGAGGCCATGGCCGCGCTGGAGACCCGCGACTGCCCCTGCGGCACCGGCCGGCCCTACGAGGCCTGCTGCGGCCGCTGGCACGGCGGCGAACCGGCCCCGGACGCGCTGGCGCTGATGCGCTCGCGCTACAGCGCCTACGTGCTGGGCCTGCCGGACTACCTGCGCGCCACCTGGCACCCCTCCACCCGCCCCACCGCGCTGGACCTGGACGATCCGGACGGCCTGCGCGTGGTCTGGCTGGGCCTGGCCATCAAGTCCCACCGCGCCGCCGGCGACCGCGCCGAGGTCGAGTTCGTCGCCCGCTACCGTGCCGGCGGCCGCCCCGCCGTGCGCATGACCGAGCGCAGCCGCTTCGTGCGCGGGGGCGGCCGCTGGTACTACGTCGACGGCGACGTCTCGTGAACGCGGGTCCCTCCCTCTCCGCATCCGCCTAACGCTTCCCTGACGCAGCGCTCATGGGCGCCCGGCTAGCGTGCCGCGATGGACCTGGCCACCCAAGTCCCCATCCCCGCCCGCCACTGCCAGGCCACGGCCGCCCGCTACGCCGCCGTACGTGCCGCCAGCGTGGCCCTGGCTGCGCCGCTGTCGCCCGAGGACGCCATGCTGCAGAGCATGGCCGACGCCAGCCCGGCCAAATGGCACCTGGCCCACACCACCTGGTTCTTCGAGCACTTCGTGCTGGCCCCGGCGGGCCTGGAGCCGCTGCAGCCGCACTGGCACTACCTGTTCAACAGCTACTACGACAGCGCCGGCCCGCGCCAGCCGCGGCCGCAGCGCGGGCTGCTGTCGCGGCCGTCGCTGGCTGCGGTGCTGGCCTGGCGCGAGGCGGTGGACGCGCGCGTGCTGCGCCTGCTCAAGGCCGGCACCCTGGCGCCGGCGCAGCTGCGCCGGCTGGAGCTGGGCCTGCACCACGAGCAGCAGCACCAGGAGCTGCTGCTGACCGACCTCAAGCACGCGCTGTGGAGCCAGCCGCTGCGCCCGGCCTACCGCCCGGACCTGCCGGATCCGGCCGCGCGCCCCGCCTCCGCGTTGCCGCTGCACTGGATCGGCAGCGGCGAGCAGGTGGTGGAGATCGGCGCCCCGGCCTGGCCGCAGGCGCCGGACTTCGCCTACGACAACGAGTCCCCCATGCACCGCGTGCTGCTGGCGCCGCACGCGCTGGCCAGCCGGCCGGTGAGCAACGCCGAGTACCGTCAGTTCGTGGAGGACGGCGGCTATCGCGATCCACGGCTGTGGCTCAGCGACGGCTGGGCCCGGGTCCAGGCCGAGGGCTGGGAACGGCCGCTGTACTGGGAGCCGGACCTGGAGCAGGCCTTCACCCTGGGCGGCCTGCGCGCGCTGGCCCCGCACGCGCCGGTCTGCCACCTCAGCTATTACGAGGCCGACGCCTTCGCCCGCTGGGCCGGGGCGCGCCTGCCGACCGAGGCCGAATGGGAACACGCCGCGCGCCAGCTGCCGCCGGACGGGCACTTCGCCGACGACGGCGTGCTGGAGCCGTGCCCGCCATCGGCCGGGGCCGGCCAGGGGCCGCTGCAGCTGTACGGCGACGCCTGGGAATGGACGTGCAGCGCCTACCTCGCCTATCCCGGCTTCCGTCCCTGGCAGGACGACACCGGCGAGTACAACGCCAAGTTCATGAGTGGCCAGTTCGTGCTGCGTGGCGGCAGCTGCGCCACCCCGCGCGGCCACGTGCGCGCGAGCTACCGCAACTTCTTCCCCCCGCACGCGCGCTGGCAGTTCTCGGGCCTGCGCCTGGCCCGCGACCTGCCGCGCAGCTGAGCGGAGCCCTGATGCCGCCCGCCGCGCTCGCCGCCAATCCCGTGCCCGCCGGGCCGACCCTGCGCGAGGACGTGCTGGCCGGGCTTTCGGCACGGCCGCGGCGGCTGCCATCCAAGTACTTCTACGACGCCCGCGGCTCGGCCCTGTTCGAGGCCATCACCCGGCAGCCGGAGTACTACCTGACCCGGGTGGAGCTGGCCCTGCTGCACGCGCGCATGCCGGCCATCGCCGCGGCGGTGGGCGCGGACGCGCACGTGGTCGAGTACGGCAGTGGCAGCGGCCTGAAGACCGAGCGCCTGCTGGCCGGGCTGCGCGCGCCGCTGGCCTACACCCCGGTGGAGATCTCGCCGGCGGCGCTGGAAGCCTGCGTGGCGCGCCTGCGCCCGCGCTTCCCCGGGGTGGCGATGCTGCCGCTGCAGGCCGACTTCACCCGCCCGCTGCAGCTGCCGCGGCCGCCGCGCGCGCCGGCGCGCACCCTGGTGTTCTTCCCCGGTTCGACCCTGGGCAACTTCGTCGAGGCCGAGGCGGTGCGGCTGCTGGCTGCGATGCGCGAGACCATCGGCCGCGACGGGCGCGCGCTGGTGGGCATCGACCTGGTCAAGGACCCGGCGCTGGTCGAGGCCGCGTACAACGACGCCGCCGGGGTCACCGCCGAGTTCACCCTCAACCTGCTGGTGCGGCTCAACCGCGAGCTGGCCGCGGACTTCGACCTGTCCGGCTTCGCCCATGACGCGCGCTACGTCCCGCAGCGCGAGCGCATCGAGACCCGCCTGGTGAGCCTGCGGCCGCAGCGGGTGCACGTGGCCGACCTGGCGTTCGACTTCGCCGAGGGCGAGGCGATCGAGGTCGAGTACAGCCACAAGTACACCGACCGGGGCTTCTCCGCGCTGGCCGCGCGCGCTGGGCTGGAGGTGGTCGACGGCTGGGGTGGCGAGCCGGAGGGTTTCGGCCTGCGCCTGCTGCGCCAGGCCGCGCGTTGACCGAGGGCAGGCCACGTGCGCCGGGTATCATGCAGCGGATTCCACGTCCGCATACCGCATGAGCCGAGCGACGTCCCGCATCCGCCTGGTCCTGTGCTGCCTGCTGGCAACCGCCTGCAGCGGGCCGGAGGCGCGTGCGCCGTTGCCGGACGCGGCGCCCGCCCCTCCCACAGCGACCGCTACCACCGTGACCAGTCCCACCGTCTTCGGCATGCCTCCCGACTTCGCCGCCTGGCAGCAGTCGCCCGCCACTACCGCCAGCGACACGGCCATCGATGTACCTGGCGTACGCCTGGGCCGGTTCGAGGGCCTGGACGCGGTGCTGGTGGAAACCCCGCACGCCAGCGCGGCGATCGCGCTGTTCGGCGGCCAGGTGCTGTCGTACGTGCCGCGCGGCGGCCAGGACGTGTTCTGGCTGTCGCCGCTGCGCGCGGAGCTGCCCACGCCGATCCGCGGTGGCACCCCGGTGTGCTGGCCGTTCTTCGGCCGCCAGGGCCAGGGCAACGACGTGCCCTCGCATGGCTTCGTGCGCACCCTGCCGTGGCGCCTGGTGGCGGCACGCGCGGCGGACGATGGCATCACCGTGGTGCTGGAGCCGCCGGCGCTGCAGGGCCTTGACCTGCGCCTGCGCACCGAGGTCCACGTCGGCCGCCACCTGCGCCAGGCGCTGCTGACCACCAACGCCGGCAGCGCGCCGGTGGTCTTCACCGAGGCGCTGCACAACTACTTCCGCGTCGCCGACGTGGAGCAGGTACGGGTCGAGGGCCTGGACGGGCGCACCTACCTGGACAAGAACGACGGCTACCGCGCCCACGCCCAGCACGGCGACTGGATCCTGGCCGATCCGCGCGACCCCGGCCGCAGCGACCGCACCTATCCCGCCGCCGGCGGCCGCTACCGCCTGGTCGATCCGGGCCTGGGCCGCGCGATCGAACTGCAGGTGGAGGGCGGTCGCAGCGCGGTGGTGTGGAATCCCGGCGCGCAGGCGGCGGCGAAGATGGCCGACGTCGGCCCGCACTGGCGCCAGTTCCTGTGCGTGGAGGCGGCCAATGCCGGACCGGACCTGGTCGCTCTGGCGCCCGGGCAGGCGCACGCGCTGGTGCAGACCATCGCCGTGCAGCCGCTTTGACCGGGGCCGGCCGCGTGCGTGCCTGCGTGGTTGTCGGCACCCATCGCCGCGCGCCCGCGCGGCGTCTGCCCGATAATGCGCGCCTGTCTCCAGCCGGCCACCCCGCGTGAGTCCAATCGCTTCCCACCGGCGCACGGCCGCGCTGGTCTTCATCTTCGTCACCGTGCTGATCGACGTGCTGTCGTTCGGCGTGATCATCCCGGTGCTGCCGCATCTGGTGCAGGAGTTCACCGGTGGCGACCTGGCGGCCGCGGCGCACTGGGTCGGCATCTTCGGCATGGTGTTTGCCGCGGTGCAGTTCCTGTCCACCCCGGTGCAGGGCGCGTTGTCGGACCGCTACGGCCGGCGTCCGGTGATCCTGGTCTCGTGCCTGGGCCTGGGCCTGGACTTCGTGGTCATGGCCCTGTCCACCTCGCTGGGCATGCTGCTGGTGGCGCGCATCATCTCCGGCGTGGCCTCGGCCAGCTTCACCACCGCCAACGCCTACATTGCCGACGTGACCCCGCCCGAGCGCAGGGCCAGGAGCTACGGCATGATTGGCGCCGCCTTCGGCCTGGGCTTCGTGGTCGGGCCGATGATCGGCGGCTGGCTGGGCGGGATCGACCTGCGCCTGCCGTTCTGGTTCGCCGCCGGGCTGGCGCTGCTGAACTTCCTCTACGGCGTGTTCGTGCTGCCCGAATCGCTGCCGCCGGAACGGCGCACGGCGCGCTTCGACCTGGCCCATGCCAACCCGTTCGGGGCGATGGTGCTGCTGCGCAGCTACCCGCAGGTGTTCGGCCTGGCCGCGGTGGTGCTGCTGGCCAACCTGGCGCACTACGTCTATCCCAGCGTGTTCGTGCTGTTCGCCGAGTACCGTTTCGCCTGGGGCCCGCGCGAAGTGGGCTGGGTGCTGGCCGGCGTGGGCGTGATGAGCATCATCGTCAACGCCCTGCTGGTCGGGCGCGTGGTGCGCGGCCTGGGCGAGCGCCGCACGCTGCTGCTGGGCCTGGGCTGTGGCGTGACCGGTTTCGCGATCTACGGCTTTGCCGGCACGCCCTGGCTGTTCCTGCTGGCGCTGCCGGTCAGCGCACTGTGGGCGCTGGCCTCGCCGGCCACGCAGGCGCTGATCACCCGCCAGGTCGGGCCGGAAGCCCAAGGCCGCATCCAGGGCGCGCTGATGAGCCTGGTGAGCCTGGCCGGCATCGTCGGCCCGGTGCTGTTCACCAGCGTGTTCGCGCTGTTCATCGGCGGGCGCGCACCGGCGCACTTGCCGGGCGCGCCGTGGCTGCTGGCGGCGCTGCTGCTGGGCGCGGCGTTCGCGGTCGGCTGGCGTTACGCGCGCCCGCCTGCGGAATAAGCGGCGCGGCCACCCGAAGGTGGCCACCCCGGTGGATCAGTCGTTCTCGACGTTGAGGATGCGGCCATCCTTCGGGTCGACGCGCAGCTCGACCTTCTGCCCGTCCTTGCGCTCACCCTCCGCCTTCCAGATGCCGTCGTCGAAGTCCACGTCGTGGATCTTCGAGTAGCCGGCGGCGGCCAGGCGCGCCTTCACGTCCTCGGCGCTGAGGCTGGACACCTGGTCATCGGCATGGATGCGGCCCTCGGCGTCCACCCGCACGTCGACCCGCTTGCCGTCGGCGCTGGTGGCGTCGGCTTCCCACATGCCGTCGTCGAACTCCACGTCGTTGATCCGGGTGTAGCCGGCGCTGGCCAGCAGCGCGCGTACCTGGACCTCGGTCAGGGCCTGGCTGGCGGCCTGCTGGCGCTCGGCGCCCGGTGCATTGGCCGGCTTGGCCTGGTCGGTCTGCTGCGCGGTGGCCGGCAGCGCCAGCGCCAGGGCGACCATCGCGGGGAAGTAAAGGCGGGCGGTACGCTTCATCGCAGTCTCCTGCTTCGGGTGTGGCTGCACCCTGCCGCGCCGCGGCTCAGTGGCGGGTGAACGGCACGGTTCTGACGCCGCCGGCGTTCAGCGCGGTGAACGCGTCGTGGCCCGCGCTGCTTTTGCTAGGCTGCACCCCATGGATGGAACCCCCCCGCTTCCCGACGGCCCCGGCGCCGCGCCCGGCCGACCGCGCGAGGACGCCGCGTGGCGCACCCTGCAGGCTGCCACCGCAGGCCTGCACGCGCAGGTCGAGTCGGTGCCGCTGATGGCGGCGTTGATGTCGCCGGCGGTCGACGAGGACATCGTGGCCGAGGTGCTGCAGGCGCTGCTGCGCATCCACGCCGGCTGGGAACAGGCCAATGCCGCGCGCCTGCAGGCGCTGGCCTGGCCCTGGCGTCCGCGTGCCGAGGGCCTGCGCTACGACCTGATGGCACTGGGCGTGCGTCCCGATACCGGGCAGGTGCCGGGACCGGTCGCGGCCTGCGAGGCCGAGGCCTGGGGCATGCTCTACGTGGTGGAGGGCTCGGCCCTGGGCGGGCAACTGATCGCCCGCCACCTGCGCGCGCGCCTGCCCGGGGTGGGCGCCGCGGTGCGCCACTTCGAATCCGCCGAAGGCCCCGGCTGGCCGGCGTTCCGCGCCGCCTTGGAACAGGCGCTGCCGGATGCCAGCCGCCGCGCCCGTGCGGTCGCCGGCGCGCAGGCGATGTTCACCCACTTCCATGGCCAGCTGGCCCGCAACAGCGTCGTCCACGACGACGCAGGAACCGTTCCCGCATGAGCCTTGCCCCCGAAGCGCCGGACCTCGACGCCTGCGCGCGCGAGCCGATCCACATCCCCGGTTCGATCCAGCCGCACGGCATCCTGCTGGTGGTCGACCCGGCCGACGGCCGCGTGCTGCAGGCCAGCGCCAATGCCGCCGCCGAGCTGCTCGGCGGCCAGGGCCAGGTGCAGGGCCAGCGCTGGGACGAACTGCTGCAGCTGGCGCCGGCGCAGGCCGCGGCGCTGCGCCCGGTGGAGCAGGCGGTGCACCTGGCGCATGCGCCGTGCACCGTGGTGCGCACCGGCCTGTCGCGTTGGACCGCCGCCTGGCACCTGTACCCGCAGCGCTGGCTGCTGGAACTGGAACCGGCCCAGGGCGCGCAGTCCCTGGCGCTGGGCGATGCCCTGCGCGCGCAGCGCGAGATCGACCGCGCCCCGGACATCGCCGAGGCCGCGCGCCACGCCGCCGCCGAAATCCGCGCGCTGGCCGGCTACGACCGGGTGATGGTCTACCGCTTCGACGAGGAATGGCACGGCGACGTGATCGCCGAGGTGCGCCGTCCCGGCCTGGAGAGCTACCTGGGCCTGCACTACCCGGCCAGCGACATCCCGGCGCAGGCGCGCGCGCTGTACCTGCGCACCCGCATCCGCCAGATCGTGGACGTGGGCTACACCCCGGTGCCGGTGGAGCCGGCGCTGGACCCGCGCGACGGCCAGCCGCTGGACCTCAGCGACGCCGCCCTGCGCAGCGTCTCGCCGGTGCACTGCGAATACCTTTCGAACATGGGCGTGGCCGCGACCCTGGTCACCTCGCTGGTGGTCAACGACCGCCTGTGGGGCCTGGTCGCCTGCCACCACTACCAGCCGCGCTTCGTCGACCAGACCGTGCGCGAGGCCTGCGAGGCGGTGAGCCAGGCCCTGGCCGCGCGCGTGGGCAGCCTGGAGGCGATCGCGCGCGCGGAGGTGGAGCTGTCGCTGCTGACCGTGCGCGAGAAGCTGATCACTGCCTTCTCCGAGGCCGAGGGCTTCACCCCGGAACTGCTCACCGACCTGGCCGGCGACCTGCTGGACGTGGTCGACGCCGACGGCGTGGCGGTGTTCCATGGCGAGCAGCTCAGCCGCCTCGGCCACACCCCGGACGAGGCCGGCCTGCGCCGCATCCGCGCCGCGCTGGAGACCAGCCCCGGGGTGCGCCGCGAGACCGACCACTCCGGCATCCTGCACGTGTCCGAGATCGGCGCCCTGTTCCCCGAACTGGGCGACCTGGCGCCCGACGCCGCCGGCTTCATCTACGTGCCGCTTCAACCACAGGCGCGCAGCGCCCTGCTGTGGACCCGGCGCGAGCAGGTGCGCACGGTGAACTGGGCCGGCAACCCGCAGCTGGCCAAGCTGGAGGACATCCCCGGCCGGCTGTCGCCGCGCAAGAGCTTCGAGCTGTGGCAGGACACCGTGCGTGGCCGCTCGCGCGCCTGGTCGCCGCTGCACCTGGACTCGGCGCGCAGCCTGCGCGTGCTGATCGAACTGATGGAGCGCAAGCGCGACCGCCAGGACCTGGTACTGCTGGAGGCGACCCTGGCGCGCATGCGCCACGGCGTGGCCATCATCGAACGCACCGGCGAACCGCCGCGCAGCCGCCTGGTGTTCGTCAACCCGGCCTTCGCCCGCGCCAGCGGCACCGTGGCCTCGGCCGCGCTGGGCCTGGACCTGCGCGAACTCGACCCGGCGCTGGCCGCCGCGATCGCCGAAAGCGACCTGGAAGGCCGCCTGGCCAGGGGCGAACCGCTGCGCGAACTGCTGCCCCTGTGCGGCGAGGACGGCCGCCGCACGCCATGGATCTTCGAGTTCGAACCCCTGCCCGAAACCGGCGCGCACTGGCTGCTGCAGCTGCGCCCGGCGGGCGGGCCGTAACCATAACCAGGGCAGGGGCGCCGTCACGCGCTGTGACGTTACCGCGGAGCGCGTATACGTAGCCCGGGTAGGCGAAGCGCAGCCGGGTTCCCGCTTCCCGTGGGAGAGGGCGGGGCGCCGATGCCTTTCCCGGTTGCGGGCGTGCGGCCTCCGGCCTTGGCCGGCTGCGCAAGCCGAAGCGTCGCGCTTCAACGGTGCGGGGCCGTGGCGACGGCCCGGGTGTTGTCGCGTTTCAACCGCGCAGGGGCGCGGCCTTGGCTGGGCTACGAAGCCAGCTCCATCCGCGTCTCGCCCAGCGCTGCACCCATCGGCCCCCAGCGCCGTTCGACGATCAGGCCGCCGCCGTCGCGCGCCAGCAACACCACGGTGCTGGCGCGGGTGCCGTATTCGGCGCCGCGGATGAAGGCGGCCGACAGCCAGCGCTCGCGCTCCAGGCCGATGCCGGTGTCCGGCAGCGCTTCGTCCGGATGGATACGGTCGTCGGCCAGCGCGTCGAACAGGGGCGCGAGGTTGCCGCCATCGCCGCCGGCATCCAGCCATGCCTGCAGGCGCGAACCGAGTGCCATGGCCTTCGGCCAGGCCGAATCCAGCGCGGCATTGGAAAGCGTGTGCACGCCGGGCTCGACCACGGCGCGCCGCGGCGCCGGCCGGTTGCTGGTCCACGTGCAGTGCCGGCGATCGGCCAGCAGCAGGTTGAAGGGGCGATAGGTGCCAGCGCACGGGAGCAGGTCGCGCGAGGCGCCATCGGCATCCTGGCGGCCGCGCAGCCAGTCGCTGGCCAGCAGGCCGCGCGAAAGCCCGTCCTGCGGCGCGCGCAGGTCGCGTACGTTGGTCACCAGCGCGCAGCGTCCGGCATCGTCCACGCCCAGCCAGGTGCCGCCGGCCTCGAGGTCGCGCCCGGCAACGATGCCCGGCGCATCCTCCCAGCGCGCCAGCGCCGCGGTCGGGCGTGCATGGAACTCGTCGCGGTTGCCGGCCAGCACCAGCCGCCAGCGCGGATGCGCGTCCCAGGCGAAGGCGACGACGCACATCAGGCCGGCCTCAGCGCCTGCCGCTTGCGTACCGCGGCGATCCAGCGCGCCGCCACCGCCGGCGAGGTGATGCACACCGCCTCGTCGGTGACCGTGGTCACCGCGCGCTCCAGCAGCTGGATGTCGGCCTCGTGCTGGCGCGCCACGTGCGGGTCCTCGAAGAACACCGCGCGCTGGCAGCGGCGCTCCAGCACCAGGTCGGCGATCTGGGCGTCGCCACCCATCGGGCCGCTGAGGAAGCGGTGCACCCAGGGCGTGTCCTGCGGCCAGCCGCGGCTCCAGGCCATCTCGTTGAGGCGCTGGCCGGTGGTGCCGGTGGCCACGCGGCGGCGGAAACGCGACAGCACGTCGTAGTTCTCGGCGGCGAAGGCCAGCATCTGCGGCTTCATCGCGTCGTGCGCGATCAGCGCCAGGGTCTGCGACTCGAAGGCGTGGAAGTGGTCGGCGCCCGGATCCGGCGCCAGCCCGGCATGGATGCGCTCGACCTCGATCCAGTCGCGCGCGCTGGCCACGGTGGAGATGAAGGGCTTGCCGTGGATCACGCACTGGCGCTTGAGCGCGATCGCCTCGGGGAACACCGAGGAAGGATCGACCGGGTCGATCAGGTAGATCGCCCCGTCCAGGGTGCGCGCATCGCCCTCCATGCCCACGACCTCGGCCACCAGCTTCATCAGCCCGCCGTCGCGGCCGTAGGGATAGCGCTTGAGGCCTGCGTAGCCGGCCAGCATGCCGGCGGCGACGATGGCGTCATGGGTGCGGCCGACGGCGTGCAGTTCCAGCCCCAGCTCGCGGATGCCCTGGCCGCTGGCGCGCAGCCAGCGGAACAGCGCGGCGTCCTCGGTGGCGTGGTGCAGGCGGTTGGCGGCAAGACCCATGCGCATAGGCGGCACTCCCCGGTGGTGGATGCCACAAGTCTAGCCGGGGTCGGAGCGGAATCAGTTGGCGCGCGTGTCCGCCTCGCTGCCGGTCCCCGACCCCTCCCCCCGGAGGCGGAGGGGCCTGTCCCCTGGGAGGGGCCGGGTCACTTCGATGAGGCGGCCACCTTCGCCGCGTATGCCTGCGCCTGCTCCAGCACGCGCAGGATGTTGCCGCCCCAGATGTTGGCGACCTGCTGCTCGGTATAGCCGGCCTGCAGCAGGCGCTCGGTGATGCGCGGGATCTGGGAGATGTCGGACAGGCCCGCCACCCCGCCGCCGCCATCCCAGTCGGCGCCGATGCCCACGTGGTCCGGGCCGGCGACCTCGAGGATGTGCAGCAGGTGGCGCATGTAATCCTCGAAGGTGGCCTCGGCCACCGGGTAGCGGCGGTCGATCTCCTCGCGCTTGCGCGCCAGCTCGCGCAGCACCTCGGGGCTGCGGCCGCCCTTGGCCTCGGCTTCCTCGTACAGCGCGCGCAGTGCGGCCTGGCGCTCCGGGATCACCGGGGTATCGACCAGGTAGGCGCCCAGCGCGTTGACCTGGATCACCCCGCCGTGCGCGGCCAGCCTGCGCAGGCGCTCGTCGTCGATGTTGCGCGGGTTGTCGTGCACCGCGTCGGCCGAGCTGTGCGAGAGCACGAACGGCACCTTGGACAGCGCGATCAGGTCGTCGAACACCGCGTCGGAGGAGTGTGACTGGTCGAGCACGATGCCCAGGCGGTTGGCCTCGGCCACCAGCGCCTTGCCCGCCGGGCTCAGCCCGCCCCACTCGGCGCCTTCGCCCTCGCGCGGGTTGGAAGAGTCGCCGAACTCGTTGTTGCCGATATGGGTGATGCCCAGCATGCGCAGGCCCTGGGCATGGAAGAACGACAGCAGGCTGGGATCGGCGGCCAGCGGCGAGGCGTTCTCCATCGAGATGAACACCACCTTCCTGCCGGCGGCCTTGATCCGGCGCGCGTCGTCGGCGGTCAGCGCCAGCTCGAACTTGTCCGGGTGCCGCGCCACCATCTCGCGGATCTGCAGCAGCCGGCCCAGGGCCTCGTCGCGGGTGCGGCGGTTGCTCTCCGGGCTGCGGTCGCCCTGGCCGGTGTAGATCACCCAGAAGCCGCCGTCGAGGCCGCCCTCGACCATGCGCGGGTAATCCACCTGCGAGAACGGGCCTTCGTCGCGATGGTCGTCGACGATGCTCCAGCCCGGCCGCCCGAGGTTGAGCGGGGTGTCCAGGTGGGTATCGAGCACCAGCATGCGGTCGTGCAGTGCCCGTGCGGGCGAGGCGGCCGGCTTGGCGGCGTGGGCGGGAAGTGCGGCGGCAAGCGCCAGGGCGAGCAGGGCGGGGACAGCGGTCTTGCGCAAGTTCGTTCCTCTCGGCTTTACAGGTCCACGCTCAAGGTGACCTGCCAGGTACGGTCGGGCCCCGGCCGGTAGGTGGCCGGGCCACTGACCACCGGGTTGATCGTGCCAAGGTAATCGCGGTCGAACAGGTTGTCGACGTTGATCCGCAGCCGCGCGTTGCGCAGCAGGCCCTGGCCGAACGCCTCCCCGCCCAGGTCCAGGTAGACGTTCCACACCGCGTAGCCGCCGACCTTCTCGGTGTTGGTGTAGTTGCTGTAGCGCTCGCCCACGTAGCGCCCGGAAAGGTTGAGCACGCCCCAGCGCCCGGCCTCCCAGGTGATGCCGGCCTGCGACAGCCACTGTGGGCTGTCCGGCACGCGGTTGCCGGCGATGGCGAAGGTGGAGAAGTCGTCCTTGAACTCGGCCCGGTTCCAGCTGAGGTTGCCATTGAACGCCACCCGGTCGCCCAGCACGCGCGGCTTCCACACGCCGCTGGCTTCCACGCCGTAGGCCTCGACCTCGCCCACGTTCTGGAAGAAGGTCTCGGTGGTGCCGCTGCCGGGCACCGGCGAGGCATAGGCCTGCAGGCGGTTGTCGAAGCGCGAGGAATACAGCGCGACCACGCCGTTGAAGGTGGCGCGGTTGCTGCGCAGGCCCAGTTCCAGGTTCTCGGCGGTCTCCGCCTCCGGGCCCGGCGCGGCCGGACTGGCCTGGGAATAGATGTCGTCCGCGCCCTGCGGCAGGGCGAGGGTCTGCGACCAGGAGGCGAACAGCTGCTCGCGCCCGAACGACCAGACCACGCCGGCCTGCGGCAGGAAGCCGTCCTTCCAGTTGTCGCGGATCACCGGGCGGCGGCCGGCGATGTAATCGCCGGGGTTGCGCGCGCCGGCGATCTCGTAGTCCAGGTCCAGCGCCTTGGCACCCAGCTCGATCGCCAGGCGCTCGTCCAGCAGGCGCCAGGTGTCCTTCAGGTGCAGCTGGGTGCTGCGGCGGGTGGACCAGAAGTCGCGCTGCAGGTGCACCGGTTGGTCCAGCAGCGGCCGCCCGGCGGGGTTGCCGCCGGCCTGGTTGTAGCGTGCCTGGGTGCGGTGGTACTCGTCGCGCTCGCGCCAGGCGCCCACGTCCAGGGTATGCGCGCCCACCACCCAGGTCGCCGCGGCCACCAGGCCCTCGCGGGTGCCACCGACCGTGGACAGCCCATACTGCAGTCCCAGCGGCGCGTGCAGGCCGGGGACCAGCAGGCGCTGCGCGTTGTGGCTGGACAGCGAGGTGGCATAGGCCTCGGGCGAGACGCCGTAGCCTTCCTTGTCCTCGTAGTAGGCGGTGGCACGCAGTTCCACGTCCGGCCCGGCCACGAACGCGCCACTGAGCCCGTACAGGGTGTCGGTGCGCTGGTTGATCGCCTGCTGGTAGTACTGGTTGTAGGCGCCGTTGCTGTAGGCGATGCCGGGGGCGGTGACCGGCAGGTCGGGAACGTAGCCCAGGTAACCGTAGTGGCGCCCGCTGCGGCCGAAGATGTCGCCGGCGGTGCCGTGGTACTGCGCCTTGCTGACCGACGGGGTGTCGTAGTCGAAGAACTCGTTGTGCACGACCTTCAGGTCGAGCGTGCTGCCGTTGGCCCACTGGTAGCGGCCCCTGGCCTCGATGTGCTCGCGGTCGATGGTGCCGGGACCGCGCCACAGCTCGCTGTCGATCTTGGAGCGGCTGATGTAGCCGGAGAAGCCGCCGTGCTGGCCGCTGTCGAGCTTGATGAAGCTGCGGTTGAGGTCGTCGGCGCCGAAGGTCTGCGACAGCTGCACGCCAAACTCCGCCGCCGGCGCCAGGCTCTGGTACTGCACGACCGGGCCGAGCGAGGCGTAGCTGGGCAAGGCCACGTCGCCGGCGCCCTGCGAGGCGGTCACCCGCCAGGTGTTCTCGTTGTCCACGTAGCGGAACACCGGGCTGCCGCCGAACTGGTCGCTGCGGCCCAGGGGGATGCCGTCGAGCACGAAGCCGATCTGGCGGAAGCCGAACGCGCGCACGAACACCGAGTTGCCGAACTCGTAAAGGCCCAGCGCGTCGTTGGCCTGCACGTTGAAGCCCGGCAGCGACTCCAGCATCTTCAGGCCGGAGATGCCGGCCGGCGCCGACAGCAGGGCCTCGTGGTCGATGGCGATGGTGTTGCGCACCTGGTCGGTGCCGATGGCCGCATCGGCCTGGGCCACGCGCGCGCCGGTGACCACCACCTTGTCCAGGGTGGTGGCCTGGGGCTCGGCAAGCGCGGGCAGGGCGAGGGCATGGCTGACGGCCAGGGCGAGGGCATGGCTGACGGCCAGGGCGAGGGCAAGACGACGGCGCGCGGCGGCCGTGGTGACGGGCTGCTTCATGGTTCTGGTCTCGTGTGGAGGCGCCGGCCCGGTGGCGGGCGTGCGGCTTATGACGGGAACGACTCTAGAAGCCGGTCACAAACCCGGTCCATGCCCGCAAGCGCGATTCCTCATGGCGATTCGCCAACAGGAAATGACGCGCGGTGCTGTCCCCGCTCGGGCTCATGTCGTCCGCCGCGGCCGCAACCCCACCCGCACGATTACGCCCGCCACCAGCCCCCAGAACGCCGCGCCCACGCCCAGCAGCGACAGCCCCGAGGCGGTGACCAGGAAGGTCACCAGCGCCGCCTCGCGCTCGTCCGCCTCCTGCAGCGCGGTGGCCAGGCTGTTGCCCAGGGTGCCGATCAGGGCGATGCCGGCGATCGCCAGCACCAGTGCCTGCGGGAACGCGGCGAACAGCCCCGCCACGGTGGCCCCGAACAGCCCCACCAGCAGGTAGAAGATCCCGGCCCACACCGCCGCCATGTACCGCCGCGCCGGATCGGCGTGCGCTTCCGGACCCATGCAGATGGCCGCGGTGATCGCCGCCAGGTTCAGCGCGAACGCCCCGAACGGCGCCAGCAGCAGCGTCGCCACGCCGGTCCATCCGACCGCCGGCGACACCGGCACCGGATACCCGGAGGCGCGGATCACCGCCACGCCCGGCACGTTCTGCGAGGCCATGGTCACCACGAACAGCGGCAGCGCCACGCCCAGCACCGCGCCCAGGCCCAGGCGCGGCGTGGTCCATTCCGGACGTGCCAGTTCCAGCCGCAGCTGGCCCACGTCCAGCTGCGCGGTCAATGCCGCCACCGCGGTGCCCGCGGCCAGGGTGAGGATGATGGCGTAGCGCGGCCACAGCCGCCGCGAGGCCAGCCACGCCACCAGCATGGTGAGCACCAGCAGCGGTTGCGCCTGGATCGCGCCGAACGCATCCACGCAGAAGCGCAGCAGCACGCCGGCGAGCATGCCCGAGGCCAGCGACAGCGGGATCCGTCCCAGCAGCCGCTCGAACACGCCGGAAAAACCTGCGGCCGTGATCAGCAGGGCCGACAGCAGGAAGCCGCCGATCGCCTCGGCCATCGGCACGCCGGCCGCGCTGGTGACCAGCACCGCCGCGCCAGGCGTGGACCAGGCGGTGACCACCGGCATCTTCCAGCGCAGTGACAGGCCGATGCAGGTCGCGCCCATGCCCAGCCCCAGCGCCCACATCCACGAAGCGGTCTGCCCCGGCGTGGCGCCCAGCGCCTGCGCCGCCTGGAACACGATGGCCGCGGAACTGGCAAAGCCCACCAGCACGGTCACGAAGCCGGCGGCAATGGCGGATACGGACTGGTCGCGCCACAGGCGCGCTGGAAGGGATTCGGCTGGCATACGGGGATTGTGGTGCAACGGCGGCGCCTGCGTGACGGGAAGGATGCAACAGTCTTTCCGACCGCGGGGCGGGGGCACGAATGCGGATTGCGCCCCAACCTTTTCACCGGCCCACTAGACCCTGAGTAACCGGGTAGGTTGGTCACCCTGGATCCGCCACCATGGATTGCGCCGGCGCAAAGGAGACAAGCGTAGCTGGCGCGCCACCCCGGATGCGGCCTTCGGCCTCATCCGGGCGACGGGCGACGGGAGATGCGGGTTTGGCAGGGCCCCCGGCCCTCTGCCCAACCCCTCCCCCGGTGGGGGGAGGGGCGTGTCGCTCAGGCCACCGCTTCGGCGTACTGCGGCGTGCGCACCGGCGGCTGGGCGCCCAGCAGTTCGGCAATGCTCGCCGCCGCGTCGCGGCCCTCGGCCACGGCGGTGACCACCAGGTCCGCGCCGCGCACCGCGTCGCCACCGGCAAACACGCGCGGGTGCGAGGTCTGGTACGGCAGGCGCTCGCCGCCGCCGGCGAGGATGCGGCCGTTGGGCGTGCCTTCGATGCCGAGCCTGGTCATCCACTCCGGCACGGTCGGCGAGAAGCCGAAGGCGATGATCACCACATCGGCCTCGATCACCGACTCGCTGCCCTCGATCGGCACCGCCACGCGGCGGCCGCGCGCATCCGGCTCGCCCAGCTTCGTCTCGACCACGCGCACGCCTGTGACCCGGTTGAGCTCGTCGGTCTCGATCGCCAGCGGCTGGCGGTTGAACAGGAAGCGCACGCCTTCCTCGCGGGCGTTGGCCACCTCGCGCGCCGAGCCGGGCATGGAGGCCTCGTCGCGGCGGTAGGCACAGGTGACGCGCGCCGCGCCCAGGCGGATCGCGCTGCGCACGCAGTCCATGCCGGTGTCGCCGCCGCCCAGCACCAGCACGCGGCGACCGGCCAGGTCGGGCAGCTTGATGTGGTCTTCCCAGCCGGCGATCGGCCGGCTCTGCGCCGTGGCCGGATCGGCGCCGGTGACGATGCGCCCGTTCTGCACCAGGAACGGCAGCGCCGGCAGCACGCCCTCGGCGTCCTGGCCCGGCAGGCCGCCATCGGTGTAGCGGTAGGCGCCGGTGCCGAGGAACACGGCGTCGTACTCCTCCAGAAGCTGCTCCAGGGTGACGTCGCGGCCGACCTCCACGCCCAGCCGGAACTGGATGCCCATGCCCTCCAGCACCTCGCGCCGGCGCGAGATCACCGCCTTGTCCAGCTTGAAGGTGGGGATGCCGAACTGCAGCAGGCCGCCGATCTGCTCGTAGCGGTCGTAGACCACGGCCTGGATGCCGACCCGCGCCAGGCGGTCGGCGCAGGCGATGCCGGCCGGGCCGGCGCCAACCACCGCCACGCGATGGCCGGTCGGCTCCACCGCCGACAGGTCCGGGCGCCAGCCCTGCTCGAAGGCGGTGTCGACGATGTACTTCTCCACCGCACCGATGGTCACCGCGCCGAAGCCGTCGTTGAGCGTGCAGCTACCCTCGCAAAGACGGTCCTGCGGGCACACCCGGCCGCACACCTCCGGCAGCGGGTTGGTGCTGTGGCACAGCTCGGCGGCCTCGCGGATGCGGTTCTCCTGCACCAGCTGCAGCCACTGCGGGATGGCGTTGTGCACCGGGCACTTCCAGCTGCAGTACGGGTTGCCGCAGTCCAGGCAGCGGCCGGACTGGTGGCTGGCCTCCTGCGCGCCGAAGCGGCCGTACAGCTCGCCCCAGTCGCCGGCGGTGCGCAGTTCCACCGGGATGCGCCGCGGCATCTCGCGCGGCATTTCCAGGAACTGGAAGACTTGCTTGCGACTCATTACGCGGCCCTCCGCAGGCTGTCGGCCAGCGATTCGATGCTCGCGGCCTTGGGCTTGACCAGCCAGAACTTGCCCACGTAGTCGCGGAACTCGTCCAGGATCTGCTGGGCCCAGATGCTGCCGGTCAGCTCGCGGTGGCGGGTGATCAGCCGGTGCAGGTGCTGGCGGTAGCTCTCGAAGCCCTCCGGGCTGATGCGATGGATGTCGATCAGCTCGTGGTTGTAGCGGTCCACGAAGTCGCGGTCCTGGTCCAGCACGTAGGCCAGGCCACCGGTGAAGCCGGCGCCGAAGTTCAGGCCCACCCGGCCCAGCACCAGCACGCAGCCGCCGGTCATGTACTCGCAGCAGTGGTCGCCCGCACCCTCGACCACCGCCAGCGCGCCGGAGTTGCGCACGGCGAAGCGCTCGCCGGCGCGGCCGGCCGCGAACAGCTCGCCGCCGGTGGCGCCGTACAGGCAGGTGTTGCCGATGATCGGGGTGCTGCGCGCCTCGAACCGCGCACCGCGCGGCGGGCGGATCACCAGGCGGCCGCCGGCCATGCCCTTGCCGACGTAGTCGTTGGCCTCGCCCTCCAGCTCCATGTGCAGGCCGCCGGCGTTGAACGCACCGAAGCTCTGGCCCGAGGTGCCGCGGAAGTGCAGGGTGAGCGGCGCGTCCTCCATGCCGTGGTTGCCGTGCAGGCGGGCGATCGTGCCGGACAGGCGCGCGCCGATGCTGCGGTCGGTGTTGTGGATCAGGAAGCGGTGGTCGCCGCCCTTCCTGTCGCGGATCACGTCGGCCAGCTGCACGTCCAGCTGGGTGGCCAGGCTGTCCGGCGACTCGTACAGGCGCGCGGCGGCGCAGCGGTCCTCGTCGCGCGGGCTGGGCACCAGCAGCCTGGACAGGTCCAGCCTGACGCCCTCGCGCGGTGCGGCCTCGATCTGCCGCAGCAGGTCGGTGCGGCCCACGATCTCGTCCAGCGAGCGCGCGCCCAGGTAGGACAGCCAGCCACGCACTTCCTCCGCCAACAGGCGGAAGAAGTTCTCCACCCGCTCCGGCAGGCCGGTGAAGTGGTCCATGCGCAGGCGCTCGTCCTGGGTGGCCACGCCGGTGGCGCAGTTGTTGAGGTGGCAGATGCGCAGGTACTTGCAGCCCAGCACGATCATCGGCGCGGTGCCGAAGCCGAAGCTGTCGGCGCCCAGCAGCGCGGCCTTGACCACGTCCAGGCCGGTCTTCAGGCCGCCGTCGGTCTGCAGGATGGCGCGGTCGCGCAGGTCGTTGGCCACCAGCGCCTGGTGCGACTCGGCCACGCCCAGCTCCCACGGCCCGCCCGCGTAGCGGATCGAGCTGACCGGGCTGGCGCCGGTGCCGCCATCGTGGCCGGACACGGTGATCAGGTCGGCGCCGGCCTTGACCACGCCGGCGGCGATCGTGCCCACGCCGGCATGGCTGACCAGCTTCACAGAGACCAGCGCCTGCGGATTGACCTGCTTGAGGTCGTAGATCAGCTGGGCCAGGTCCTCGATGGAGTAGATGTCATGGTGCGGCGGCGGGCTGATCAGGCCGATGCCGGGGCGCGCGTAGCGCAACCGTGCGATCAGCTCGTTGACCTTGTGCCCCGGCAGCTGGCCGCCCTCGCCGGGCTTGGCGCCCTGGGCGATCTTGATCTGCAGCACCTCGGCGTTGACCAGGTACTCCGGGGTGACGCCGAAGCGGCCGGAGGCCACCTGCTTGATCTTGGAGCGCTTCTCGGTGCCGTAGCGGGCCGGGTCCTCGCCACCCTCGCCGGAGTTGGAACGGCCGCCGAGGCGGTTCATGGCGATGGCCAGCGCCTCGTGCGCCTCCGGCGACAGCGCGCCCAGCGAGATGGCGGCGGTGTCGAAGCGGCGCAGCAGGTCCGAGGCCGGGGCGACTTCCTCCAGCGGCACCGGGGCGTCAGCCGGCTTGAGCTCCAGCAGGTCGCGCAGCGCCGACGGCGGGCGCGAGTGCACCGCCTCGGTATAGGCCTTCCAGTCCTCGGCGCGCCCGGTGCGGGTGGCCTTCTGCAGGCTCATGACCACGTCCGGGTTGTACATGTGGTACTCGCCGCCGTGGACGTACTTGATCAGGCCGCCGACCTCCGGCTTCTTCAGCTCGTTCCAGGCCGCCGCCTGCAGGGCGCGGGCGTCCGCGTCCAGCCGCGCGAACCCGGCGCCGCCCACCCGCGAGGGCGTGCCGCCGAAGCACAGGTCGACCACTTCCTTCTCCAGGCCGACGATCTCGAACAGCTGCGCGCCGCGGTAGCTGGCGATGGTGCTGATGCCCATCTTCGAGATGATCTTGCTCAGGCCCTTGTACAGGCCCTTGCGGTAGCTGCGGCCGATCTGCGCGACCTCGCCCTTCTTCAGCTGCAGGATGCCGCGCCGGCCCATGTCGAACAGGGTCTGGTACGACAGGTACGGGTACACCGCGGTGGCGCCGTAGCCCAGCAGGCAGGCCATGTGGTGCGCGTCGCGCGCGGTGCCGGTCTCGATGATGAGGTTGACGTCGCAGCGCAGGCCGACGTTGCACAGGTGGTGGTGGACCGCGCCGGTGGCCAGCAGGGCGTGGACCATCGGCCGCTCCGGCACCGGGTAGCGGTCGGACAGCAGCAGCAGGACGATGCCCTCGCGCGCGGCCTGCTCGGCCTCGCGGCAGATGCGCTCGATGCCCGCCTTGAGCCCTTCCTCCGGCGCATAGGACAGGTCGATCAGCCGGTTCTTGTCCGCGTACTGCGGCATCTTCAGCAGCTCGCGCAGCTTGCGCTGGCTCAGCACCGGCGAGTTGAGGATGACGTGGTTCACCGTCTCCGGGCCGGCATGGAAGATGTTGGTCTCCTTGCCCAGCTGGGTGTACAGCGACATCACGCAGTCTTCCCGCAGCGGGTCGATCGGCGGGTTGGTCACCTGCGCGAACGCCTGGCGGAAGTAGTCGTACAG
Organism: Pseudoxanthomonas sp. GW2; assembly: GCF_000283075.1. Lineage (NCBI taxonomy): Bacteria > Pseudomonadati > Pseudomonadota > Gammaproteobacteria > Lysobacterales > Lysobacteraceae > Pseudoxanthomonas > Pseudoxanthomonas sp. GW2. The sequence continues at coordinate 5,290 of NZ_ALIP01000132.1, read as the reverse complement.
CGGCCGGCTGCGCTGGCTCAGCACCGCCATGGGCGTGTCGTCGCCCATCGAGCCGGTGGCCTCCTGCTCGGTCTCGGCCATCGGCCGCAGCACCAGCTCCACCTCCTCGGTGGTGAGCTGGAACAGCTTGTGGTAGCTGCGCAGGGTCTTCTCGTCGAACGGCTCCTCGGCCAGCGACGGGTCGATCAGCTCGGTCTGCAGCCAGGTCACGCCCTGGTGCAGCCACTGCTTGTACGGGGCGCGGGTGCGGTTGATGCGGTCCACCGCCTCGCTGTCCAGCAGGTCGCCGCGGCGCAGGTCGATGGCGATCATCTCGCCCGGGCCAAGCTTGCCCTTGCGCACGATGCGCTCGGTCGGCACCTCCCACACGCCGGCCTCGGAGGCGACGATGAAGTGGCGGTCGGAGGTCAGCATCCAGCGCGAGGGGCGCAGGCCGTTGCGGTCCAGGGTGCAGCAGGCGTAGCGCGCGTCCATGGACACGATGCCGGCCGGGCCGTCCCACGGCTCGGTGTTGAGCGCGTAGAACTCGTAGAACGCGGCCAGGTCCGGGTCCTTGAACTCCAGCGACTGGGTCGCCGGCGGCACCAGGATGCGCAGCGCCTGGATCAACTCCATGCCGCCGTTGACCAGCAGCTCGAGCATGTTGTCCAGGCTCTGCGAGTCCGAGCCGTGCATGGACACGATCGGCTCCAGCTCGGCGATGTCGAAGCGCGGGGTCTTCCACACCTTGCCGCGGGCCTGCGCCCAGCGGCGGTTGCCCTCGATGGTGTTGATCTCGCCGTTGTGGGCGAGCATGCGGAACGGGTGGGCGAGCGGCCAGCGCGGCAGGGTGTTGGTGGAGAAGCGCTGGTGGAAGACGATGGCGCTGGAGGCCAGTTCGGGGCGCTGCAGGTCCAGGTAGAAGCCGGAGAGCTTGTCCGGCAGGACCATGCCCTTGTAGCCGATGGCGTGGGCCGCGAGGGTCACCACGTAGTAGTCGGCGATGTCGGCGAGCTGCTGCTCGCTGCGGCGGCGCGCAAGGAACAGCGCCAGGTTGAAGCTTTCCTCGTCCTGCCCTTCGCCGGCCTGGACGTAGATCTGTTCGATGAGAGGCAACGTTTGCCTTGCCAGTTCCCCACAGACACGCGTGTCTGTGGGTACAGCCCGCCAGCCGAGGATGCTGAGGCCGGCGCGTCGGAGCTCATGCTCCAGGGTTTCGCGACAGCGCTGCGCCAGCGCCTGCTCGTCCGGCAGGAACACCAGTCCGGAGGCGAAGCGCGCGGCGTCGTCCAGGGCGATGCCGGCTTCGCGCGCCAGGGTGCGCAGGAAGGCGTCCGGGCGCCGGATCAGCAGGCCGCAACCATCGCCGGTCAGGCCGTCGGCGGCCACGCCGCCGCGGTGGGTCATGCGCGAGAGCGCGGCGATCGCGGTATCGACGAGCGCGCGCGAGGGCTGGTCGTCGAGCTGGGCGATCATGCCGAAGCCGCATGCGTCGCGCTCGGAGGAAGGATCGTAGAGCCCGTGCGGTTGCTGGTGCCCGTGGCGGTTGCGAAGGGCCATCTGTGCCTCGAGTAAAGCGGGCATCCGGGTGCGTTTTCCCGAACGCTGGCGAGGGCGGCACCGCACACCGTTTCAGTAGAAACGTGCGCTACCCGTTTGCCGCCGGAATACCCGAATTAAGCACAGTTGTTGCGGTGCCGCAAGGTGCCGCGGCGCACGGAAAATACATGCAATTGCAACCTTCGTCCGCGCGCCGCGCGCAGCGGCGTATTCAGCCGCAGCGCAGGGACACGATCTGGTTGGCCTCGTCCACTTCCACGTTCAGGCGCGCGCCGTTGAACTCCAGCGTCACCGCCTGGCCCGGCTTGAGCACGCGCACCGAATCGGCACCGGCATCGGTACGCGCCTGCTCGACCAGTTCATCGCTGGCGGTCTCGCCGACCAGGCCCTGCACCGGCGCGGCATCGCAGCTGGGCGGCGGCGGCGGCTCGGTGGCGGCCGGCCCGGTGTCGGCCGCCGATTCCAGCGCCTTGCGCGCGGCAAGCAGCGCCTGCTGCTGCTCCTCATCGTCGCTCAGGGTGCCGTTGTTGCCGGCGCAGGCGGCCAGGCCCAGCAGGACCAGCGGAAGCACGAGGCGGGGACGGAAGCGCATGGGCAGTCTCCGGGTTGGAATTCGACGGCACAGGTTAAGGGGCGCGCATTCGCGAAGCGTTAACCGTTGCATGTTGACGCGCCGGATGCGGCCGCCCGCCGAGACTGGCGCTCCCCCAACCCGCGGAAGCTCCCCTGGCCACCCCCGTCGCCGCCGCCGATCCGGAAGCCGCCCGGCGCGATGCCGACCGCGCCGGCCTGGTCTACGTGGCCGACACCGACCCGGGCATCCGCCGCCGCAGGCAGGGCCGCGGCTTCGGCTACCGCGACCCCGCCGGCCGCGCGGTGCGCGACCGCGCCACGCTGGCGCGGATCCGCGCCCTGGCCATCCCGCCAGCCTGGGCCGACGTATGGATCTGCGCCGACCCCCGCGGCCACCTCCAGGCCACCGGCCGCGACGCCCGCGGCCGCAAGCAGTACCGCTACCACCCGGAGTGGGCGCTGCATCGCGGCCAGGGCAAGTTCGAGCGCATCCTCGCCTTCGGCAAGGCCCTGCCGGCGCTGCGCCGGCGCATCCGCCGCGACCTGGCCCTGCCCGGCTACCCGCGCGAGAAGGTACTGGCGATGGTGGTCGCGCTGATGGACCACACCCTGCTGCGGGTGGGCAACGAGACCTACCGCCAGCAGAACCGCTCCTACGGCCTGACCACCCTGCGCAACCACCACATCCGCTTCCTGGCCGGCGGCCGCGCCCACATCTCGTTCCGCGGCAGGGCGGGCCAGCCGCAGGAAGCGGTCGTCGACGACCGCCGCCTGGCCCGGCTGGTGCGCCGCTGCCGCGAACTGCCGGGCCAGTGTCTGTTCCAGTACCGCGACGACGACGGCAACGTGCAGCCGGTGCAGTCCAACCAGGTCAACGACTACCTCCGCGAGACCATGGGCGAAGCCTTCACCGCCAAGGACTTCCGCACCTGGGGCGGCACCGTGGCCGCGATGCGCGCGCTGGCCGCGCTCGAGGCCGCTGCCAGCGAGCGCGAGTGCAATGACCTGCAGGTGCAGGTGATACGCGAAGTGGCCAGTTTGCTGGGCAACACCCCCGCCGTCTGCCGCAAGGCCTACATCGACCCGCGCGTGTTCGACGGCTGGCGCGACGGCAGCCTGCAACGCCACTGCAGCCGTTGCCGCGGCGACCGCCAGTGGGAACAGGCCGCCCTGGTCTTCCTCCGCCGCACCCGCCGCGCCACCGCGTAGCCCGGAAGGGCCGCTGGCCGGACCGTTCCCGTCATCCCGCAGCCCGGATAAGGGCTGCGTGCCGCATCGGGGCAACAAACCGCCAAGCCATCCCGTTCCGGCGAAAGCCCTGGCCCGGATACAACCGCAGGCCGTATCGGGGGCGCGCAAGCCCGCCACGCCAAGCTCCCGCCCCCGTCATCCCGCGAAAGCCGGGGCCCGGCGGCTTCCAAACAGGCCCGCAGCTACCGCTCAACCACACCGCAACGCCGTAATGGCGTTGTTGTCCCCGGTCTCCACCACCAGCCGCGGCCCACCCGCGCCCCCGGTGCCGGGCTCCGGCAGGGTCGCGCTGCCCGCGCGATCGCCCTGGCCCCGCACCAGCACCACCTCGGTGCTGTCGCTGTCGATGCGCGCGCGCTCCACCGTGGTCGCCGAAGCCGCCAGGCCCACCGCGCCGCGGACCATGTCCACGTGGCACTGCCCCGATACCACCCCGTCGATCGGCTCGACATGCTGGGCCAGGGGCGAAGACGCACAGCCGGCCAGGACAAGGCAGGCGGGCAGGGCAAGGAAGGCAAGGCGCATGGTCCGGATCTCCAGGAAAACCGGAACCAGCCTGTCGCCCCGGGCGTCGCCGCCCGATGAAGGCCCCAAAAGCAAGACCCCCCGCCGCAAGGGCGAGGGCTCGGATCTGGCGCGCCTGGAGGGATTCGAACCCCCGACCAATGGCTTCGGAAGCCACTACTCTATCCGGCTGAGCTACAGGCGCGTTGTGCGGAACCGGCGGCCATGGCCGCCTTCATCCCCGATGGCCGGGCCACCGGACCGCGCTCCAGGCCGACGGGCCAAGGCGCGGTCGCGCATTGTAACGGAATCCGTCCGCCGCTGGAGACGGCACGCGCCCGTCCGCCAACGTGCAGGTGAACAGGCGCCCGCGAACGCCTACCGGATGCCCCGTCGCGCATGCGATGCTGCAGGTGCACATAAGCAAGTGGCATCGACAGGAATCCCGGCAAGGAGGCGCCGAATGAAGTGGCAATGGCTGGTCGCCCCCGGCAGCGCCATCTACCTGGTCCCGCTGGTCCTGCTGGCCGGCGCGGCCGTGGTCCTGCGCGACCGCAGCGCGACCCGCGCCGTGCTGCGCTGGTGGGCCGCGGTCGCCGGCGTCTGCCTGCTGGTCGCCGCCAGCAAGATCGCCTTCTACGGCTGGGGTACCGGCGTCCGCGCCTGGGACCTGACCTGCTTCAGCGGCCACACCGCCCTGTCACTGGCAGTGTGGCCGGTGGTGCTGATGCTGCTGGCGCCCCAGGACAGTCCCGGCCGGCGCGCCACCGCCGCGCTCGCCGGCACTGCCTTCGCTGGACTGATCGGCTACTCGCGCATCCCCCTGGGCGCGCACCCCGTCTCGGAGGTCATCGCCGGCCTGCTGCTTGGCGGCCTGGGCGCCGCCCTGGGCCTGCGCGCCATGTGGCGGCGGAGCCTGCACGGCACCTTCCTGCCGGCCATCGTCCTCGCTATCGGCGTCTCGGTCGTACTGCCCCCGGACCGCGTGGTCGCATTCTCCAGTGAGAAGTGGTTCAAAAAAATCGGCACCGCCCTCGCCGGCACCGAGCGTCCCTATAGCCGAAAGAAGTGGCGACTTGTGACCGTTACCACTACTTCACGCGGCCTACACATGTGAGGATAGGCCCCGCGGGGAGGTCCGCAAGAACACCCAGGGGGATACAACATGCTGATGTTCGTTGCCGGCGTGCTGTGTGGCGCGTGTTTCGGGGCGGTAGCACTGGGGATCTGCTATTCCGCCGCTTCGCCAAAGCGACTGAGGGCATCGCGCTGAGTAATGCTGGCATCGGGCGCAGGCCCTGGCGGGCGAGCTAGAACGCCTGCGCCCGATGCCATTCCCATGCGCTACGGATGATGTCGCATAGATCGGTCCAGACAGGCTCGTAAGCTTCCCCGATCCGCAGACACCCCATAAGTAGAACTT
>NZ_ALIP01000131.1:0-26656 GCF_000283075.1 Pseudoxanthomonas sp. GW2 | reverse complement strand
GGCGGCCCTGGCCCGCGCGCGGGCGCGCGCGGCGGCGGGGCGCAAGCCATGAGCAAGGTGGTACGCAAGCGCGCCTCGGGTCCCGGCGCCGCCGTCCCGGGACCGGCCGCCCGGCCCGCGGCCGCGAACAAAGCCGGCACGGCCGCGAAGGCGCGCAAGGCCGCGGCCAAGCCGCGCATCCGCGCCCGCGCCGGGCGGTTGGCGCCGGCGGAAGTACGCGAGCTGTTCTCGCGCCTGCGTGAGCTCAACCCGCATCCGACCACCGAGCTGGAATACAGCACGCCGTTCGAGCTGCTGGTGGCGGTGGCGCTGTCGGCGCAGGCCACCGACGTGGGCGTGAACAAGGCCACCCGGCGCCTGTTCCCGGTGGCCAACACGCCGCAGGCGATCCTGGCCCTGGGCGAGGACGGGCTGAAGCGCTACATCAACACCATCGGCCTGTACAACGCCAAGGCGGCCAACATCATCGCCACCTGCCGGATCCTGCTGGAACGCCACGGCGGCGAGGTGCCGCGCCAGCGCGAGGCGCTGGAGGCCCTGCCCGGGGTGGGCCGCAAGACCGCCAACGTGGTGCTCAACACCGCCTTCGGCGAGCCCACCATCGCGGTGGACACGCACATCTTCCGCGTCTCCAACCGCACCGGGCTGGCCCCGGGCAAGGACGTGCGCGCGGTGGAGGACGCGCTGCTGCGCACGGTGCCGGCGGAGTTCATGCAGGACGCGCACCACTGGCTGATCCTGCACGGCCGCTACGTGTGCAAGGCGCGCAAGCCGGACTGCCCGCGCTGCGTGATCCGCGACCTCTGCCGCTTCCCGGACAAGACCCCGGGCAGCGCCGAGGGCTGAAAAGGCCGGAGGCCGCAACGCGGCCTCCGGGATGGCCGGCCTCCCGCGCGGGAAGCCGGCATTGGCTGGCGACGCTCCCGCTTACTCGTCGCGGTCGCGGAACGGCTTGCGCGGCAGGCGCTCGTCGCGGTTGGCCGCATGCCAGGCGAACGAGGCAATGATCGCCGCGGCCTGCTTCAGGTCCTCCGGCACCACGTGGTCATAGGTGTCCAGATGGGTGTGGTGGACGCGGGTGAAGTAGTCCGCCGGGTCCTGCACGAACTGGAAGCCGGGCAGGCCGACGCGGTCGAACGAGACGTGGTCGGTGCTGCCGGTGTTGCGGGTGGTCACGATCTCCGCGCCCAGGTCGTGGAACGGCTCCAGCCAGGCCTTGAAGATCGGCACCACGGCGTGGTTCTCCTGGGCGTAGATGCCGCGGATGCGGCCGGTGCCGTTGTCGAAGTTGAAGTAGCCGGCGAAGCGGTCGTAGCCGCGCTTGCGCTGCAGCGGGCCGGTACCGCGCTGGAACGCGCGCGGCAGTGCCTTCTGCTCCGGATCGGTGGGTTCCGGCCAGTCGGCCAGGTACTTGGCGACGTAGCCGGCCGAGCCGTGCAGGCCCTGCTCCTCGCCGCCCCACAGCGCCAGGCGGATGGTGCGCTTCGGCTTGGCGCCGACCGCCTTGAGGATGCGCATGGCCTCCATCATCACCACCACGCCGGCGCCGTTGTCGCTGGCGCCGGTGCCGGTGTGCCAGGAGTCCAGGTGCGCGCCGATGACCACCACCTCGTCGGCCTTGCTGCCGCCCGGCAGGTCGGCGAACACGTTGCTCGCCGGCAGGTCTTCCTCGCTGGTGAAGCCGGCATCGATGTCAAGGCGCAGGCGCAAGTCCTGCTTGCGCTCGACCGCGCGCACCAGCTGGTTGTAGTGCTCGGCGGCGACCACCAGTTCGGTCACGCCCGCCGCCTCGCCGGCCTTGCGCGAGCCGCCGCCGGTGACGCGCAGGATGCCGTTGTCCCAGGAGCTGATCGACAGCGTCGCCAGCACGCCCTCCTCGGCCAGGAAGGCGTTGAGCTCGCGCGAGAATTCCTGGCGCTTGCGGTACTCGGCCAGGCGCTTCTGCTGCGCGCCTTCCTCGGCATCCTCCGGCACCGGGAAGGTCTGCAGCTCGCCCAGGTCGTCGTGGCTGTGGCGGCGGAAGTCGGGCTTGTCGTTCGGCTTGTACTTGCGCGCGTCGTCCAGCAGCACGATCTTGCCGCGCAGCTGGCCCTTGTGCTTCTCCAGGTCCTCGCGGGTCTTGAGCGCGGCCTTGACCACCTCGCCCTCGACCTGGCCCTGGGTGCCCGGCGTCCACGCCTTGGGCGCCGCGTGGATCGGCATCTGCCGCGGCGACAACATCTCCACGCGCGAGGCGCGGTATTCCCAGCCGCGGCCGAACGCCGGGTCGTAGACCTCCTCGTGCACGTTGGCCAGGCCATAGCCCTGCAGCTTGGCCTTGGCCCATTCGGTCGACCGCGCATAGGCGGGCGAATTGGTCAGGCGCGGACCGACGGTCTCGGTCAGCTCCTTGAGGTTGGCCGGCGCCTGCGACCTTGCGAATGCTTCCTGCCGGATCCTGGCCACCATGTCCAGGTCCACCGGCTCCCCTGCGTGCGCGCCGGACACGCCCGACGCCGCCACCAGTCCCGCCAACACCATGCTCGCAGCATGCCCGCCACTTCGTCTTACTCCCCTGTCAGGAACACAACCACCGACCCTCCGGCGCACGCGGCCCGGCGTGGAATCGGTCACGGAAAAGGCCGCGCCGGTTTCGCGCTACGCGCGAAACCGGCGCGGCCGAACCCCTATCCTAAGCGCAAGGGAGCCCGCGACGCGCCTGACTTCCGGCACATGCCCGCCGCGGCCGCGGCGGGCAGTGCACTACCGGGCCTCAGCCGGCCGCATCCACGGCGCGCCGGCTGCGGCGGATGCGCGGAACCGCGGCCGAAGCGCCGCGCGAACCATCCGCCCAGGTCGTCCACCACGGTATACGCGGCCGGGATCACCACCAAGCTCAGCAGGGTCGAGGTGATCAGGCCGCCGATCACCGCGATGGCCATCGGCGCGCGGAAGCTGGAATCGCCCGACAGGCCCAGCGCGATCGGCATCATGCCCGCGCCCATCGCCAGGGTGGTCATGATGATCGGCCGGGCGCGCTTGCGGCAGGCGTCGACCAGCGCGGCGTGCTGGCTCATGCCCTGCTCGTCCTCGGCGATCACCGCGTAGTCCACCAGCAGGATCGAGTTCTTGGTGGCGATGCCGATCAGCATCAGCAGCCCGATGAGCGCCGGCAGCGACAGCATGTTCTGGGTCAGCAGCAGCGCACCGAACGCGCCGCCGGCGCACAGCGGCACCGCCACGAGGATGGTCAGCGGCATCAGCGCATGGTTGAACAGCAGCAGCAGGACCATGTAGATGCAGGCGATGCCGGCGACCATCGCCAGCAGGAAGCCGACGAACAGCTCGACGAACACCTCCGCGTCGCCGGCGTTGAGGAACTCCACGCCCGGCGGCAGGTTGCGCACGCTTGGCAGCGACTGCACCTCTTCCATCACCTCGCCCAGCGGCCGCCCGCTCAGTTCCGCGGTCAGGGTGATGTTGCGCTGGCGCTGGTAGCGCGAGACCTGGGTCGGGCCGCTGCCCATGCCGATCTCGGCCACCGCGGCCAGCGGCACCGGGCCATTGCGCCCGTTCACCCGCAGCTGTCCGAGCAGCGAAGGATTGTCCAGCGCCGACTCGGCGAAGCCCACCCGGATCGGGATCTGGCGGTCCGGCAGGTTGAGCTTGGCCATGCGCTGGACGTAGTCGCCCGAGGTGGCGATGCGGGCGGCCTCGGCGATGTCGGCGGTGGACACGCCCAGGTCGGCGGCGCGCGCCGGGTCGGGTTCGATCCGGATCTCCGGGCGCAGCAGCGAGGCCGAGGATGTGATGCTGCCCAGGCCGGGGATGCCGCGCAGCTCGCGCTCCAGCGCCAGCGCGGTCTCGTTGAGCTGGCGCGGATCGTCGCCCGCCAGCACCAGCTGCATCACGTTGCCCGGTTCGGAGCTGATGTAGCTCACGCGCACGCCCGGCAGGACCGACAGGCGCCGGCGCACCTCGCGCTCCAGCGCGGTCTGGTCGCGCCCGCGCTCCTCCGCCTTGCCCCAGTCCAGCACCAGGGTGGCCTTGCGCGCCTCGCCCACCGGCGGCGCCGAAGGGTCGCCCAGGTCCAGGACGCTGCCCACCGTGGTGTAGACCTGCTTGAGCTCGGGCATGTCGGCCAGCATGTGGCGGGCACGCTCCGCCACCGCCACGGTCTGCTCCAGCCGCGTGCCCGGCGGCAGTTCCAGGCTCAGGTTGCTGCGCCCGAGGTCCGAGACCGGGATGAAGGTCGCGGGGATCAGCGGCACCAGGGCCAGCGAGGCGACGAACAGGCCGGTCGCGATCCACAGCGTGCGTGCGCGGTGGCGCAGGGCCGCGTCCACCCAGCCCAGGTACCAGCGCATCAACCGCGAATCCCGCTCCTCCCTGTCGTGCGGCTTGAGCAGGTAGGCGGCCATCATCGGCGTGAGCAGGCGCGCCACCAGCAGCGAGAACAGCACCGCGGTCGCCGCGGTCCAGCCGAATTCGCGGAAGAACTTGCCGGCGACGCCGGGCATGAACGCGACCGGCACGAACACCGCCGCCAGGGTCAGGGAGGTGGCGATCACCGCATTGCCGATCTCCCCGGCGGCCTCGCGGGCGGCCTCGAGCGGGGTCTTGCCCATGCGCAGGTGGCGGACGATGTTCTCGATCTCCACGATCGCATCGTCCACCAGGATGCCGACCACCACCGCCAGCGCCAGCAGGGTGATCATGTTGAGGCTGAAGCCCAGCCAGTGCATCACCGCGAAGGTCGGCACGATCGACAGCGGCAGCGCCACCGCCGAGACCCAGGTCGCGCGCCAGTCGCGCAGGAACAGCCACACCACCACCAGCGCCAGCAGCGCGCCTTCCCACAGCATCGTCATCGACGAGTCGTATGAGCGGTGGGTCTCGTCGATGGCGGTGGTGACCAGGCGGAAGTCGATGCCGGGATGGTTGGCCTTGAGCTGCTCCAGCGCCGCCTGCACCCCGGCCTCCACCTCGACCTCGCTGGAGCCACGGGTCCGGGACATGGAGAAGGCGACCACCGGCTTGCCGTCCAGCAGGGCGGCCTCGGCCGGATCGGCGGCGGCGTCGCTGACCCGCGCCAGCGCCGACAGCCGCACCGCGCGCCCGTCGGGCAGGCTGATGCTGTAGTCCTCCAGCTCGCGCGCATCGGCCACCGTGCCGATGGTGCGGATCACCTGCTCGCCGCCGGCCCGCAGGACGCGGCCGCCCGCGCGCTCGACCTGGATCTTCGCCAGCTGCGAGGACACATCGCCGGCGGTGACGCCGAAGGCCTGCAGCGCATCGGGATCCAGGTCCACGCGCACCTGGCGCTCCACGCCACCCACGCGCGTGACCTCGGCCACGCCGGGCACGCCGTACATGGCGCGGGTGACCTCGCGGTCGACGAACCAGCTGGCCTCGTCCTGGCTCATCCGCGGCGCGACCAGCGCATAGGTCATCAGCGCGCCGCCGATGTCCACCTTGGAGACCACCGGTTCCTGGATGTCCTGGGGCAGGTCGGTGCGGACGCGGGTGACCGCGTCACGGACGTCGTCCAGCGCGGTGGCCAGGTCCACCTCGAGCTGGAACTCGACCATGGTGGTGCTCACGCCCTCGTTGACCGAGGACATGATCCGCTTGACGTTGGGGATCGTGGCCACCGAGTCCTCGATCCTGCGGGTGACCTCGGCCTCCAGCTGGGTCGGGGAGGCCCCGGGCAGCACCACGGTGACCGTGGTCATCGGAAAGGCGATGTCGGGAAAGCGCGCCACCGGCAGCCTGTGGAAGCCCCACAGGCCGGCCACGCACAGCACGAAGAACACCATCACCGCCGGCAGCGGCCGGCGGATGGCCCAGGCGGAGATGTTCATGGCGCGCCGGCCTCCGTGTCCGTGTCCGCGACCACGCGCACGCGGTCGCCCTCGCCAAGGAAACCGGCGCCCTTCACCACCACCTGGCGGCCAGGCTCGAGTCCTTCGACGATCTCGATCCGCCCCGCCTCGGCCAGGCCGGTGCGCACGCGCCGCCGCTGCACCACCTGGCCATCGTCGAGCACGAACACGTAGGCGTGGCCGTCGCGCTGGACCACCGCCTCGCTGGGCAGCATGAGCGCCTGGCCTGAGCCGGTGACGATGCGCCCTTCCAGGTAGGCGCCGGCCTTCAACGGACCGGGCTCGGGCAGGTCGACGTAAAGCGTGCCAGTGCGTGACTCCGCGTCCACGCCGGGACTGACCGCGCGCACGCGGCCGCTGATGGTGCTGCCCTGGTAGGCCAGCTCCACCGGGTTGCCGACCTCGACCAGGGCCAGCTGCCGTTCGGGCAGTTCCGCGCGCCATTCGAGCCGGCCGTCGCGGATCAGGCGCAGCAGCTCGGTGCCGGCGGCGACCACCTGGCCCGGCTGCACCATCCGCCTGGAGACGATGCCGTCGGCCGGCGCACGCAGCTCGGCGAAGTCGCGTTGCAGCTGCGCCGCGTCGCGCCGCGCACGGGCGGTGGCCAGCTGCGCCTCGGCCTGGATGCGCAGCGCGCGCAGCTCGTCGAGCTGGCTGGCACTGATGAGCTGTCGCGCGGCGAGGGTCTCGGCACGACTGTAGTTGGCGCGCGCCAGGGCGAGCGCGGCCTCGGCCTCCTGCATCGACGCACGCGCCTGGGCCAGTTCGCTGTCCAGGGTGCGGTGGTCCAGGGTCAACAGCACCTGGCCGGCACGCACCTGCTGCCCCACGTCCACGTTGAGCGCGGTGACGCGCAGTCCGTTGAGCTCGACGCCCAGCTGCATCTCCTCGTAGGCGGCCACCGGACCGGAGACGCGCAGGCTGCGCGCGACCTGCTGCAGGCGCGGCGCCTCCGCCGTCACCGCAGGCGGTTGCGCGGCCTCCTCCGTTGCCTCGCCGCCGCAGCCGGCCAGCACTGCCAGCAGCGCCATCGCCAGCACGGGCTGGCGCAGGATCCTTGCTTTCATGGGAACTCCAGTCACGATCGCAGACCGCGCCCTGGACACGGGTACGGCTCGGGTTGGGGTGGGAACGACTTCAGGAGCGGGAGGCGCGCGCCGCCAGGTCGGGCGGACGCCATTGCACGATGGCAGGCATCACCGCTTCCTCCCCCGGCCGGCCGCCACGCGCCGCTCGACACCGTCCAGCAGCAGCTCCAGGCCTTCCCTGAAACGCGCGTCGAAGTCTGGCTCCAGCAGCGCATCGCGCGCATCGCGCAGGCAGGGACAGCCGTCCTCGACCGCATCGGTGAACGCCTGTTTCAGCAGCGCGACCTGGTCCGGATCGGTAGGCAAGGCCTGCTCCTCGATCACGAAGCCAAGCACGTAGTGCATGACGTGCAGGCCAGCGGTGGCCGCGAACTCCGGCTCCGCGCCGGCGTCGCGGAAGGCCTGGACCAGGGCCTCGGTCGTGCGCAGCACGTTCCTGCTCACGGCGAAGGTGCCGGCGTACACGCGTGCGCCGTCGCGCCGCGACTTGAAGGCCTGGCGCAGCTCGGCGCCGATCCGGTGCACGGTTTCGCGCCAGTGGGCACCGGTGGGAATGTCCCGGGCCACGCCTTCCAGCAGTGCCTCGGACATCGCGTCCAGCAGGTCGCGCTTGTCGCGGAAGTGCCAGTACAGCGATGGCGCGCGCACCCCGACCGCGCAGGCCAGCTTGCGCAGGGTCATGCCGTCCAGGCCTTCCTCGTCCAGGAGGCGGAAGGCGGTTTCGATGATCTTGTCGCGCTGCAGGGCCATGGCAGGCTCGCCTAACACCGTTAGGCCAAGAAGCTAACAGTGTTAGGCAGGGGCATGCAAGCCCCCTGATCGCCGCCGGTTTTCCGGCCTCAGGAACGACGGACGCCCCGCATTGCGGGGCGTCGCGTCGGGACGGACTGCCGGGTTACCAGCTGAACTGGGTGCGCACCGCGTACTGGCCGGTCTCGTCGCCGGTGAGCTCGTTGTCGCCGCGGGTGTAGTTGAACATGAAGCGCAGGTTCGGGTTGACGTAGTAGTTCAGGCCCACGATCGCGCTGCTCGCCTTCCGGTCCGCCACGTCCTCGTTCTCGATGGTGTCGTAGCGCGCGGTCAGTTCCCACAGCCCGCGATCCCCCCTGGGCGAGCCGAACACGCCGGTGCCACTCTTGTAGACCTTGTGCCCGCCGTTGAGCAGCCAGCTGCCCTGCAGGTACCAGGCCGCCACGTCCTGGTCGCCGCCCAGCGGCTGGCCGAAGCGGGCGTTGGCGTACTCGCCCTGGAAGAACAGCGGGCCGAACGCGCCGGCGACTTCCAGGCCGTAGGCGGTGACGCTGTCGCCGCTGGCGCCGGGGGTGGTGGCGATGGCAAGCGAGGGCCCGCGGCGGCCGGCGTAGTTGGCCGTGGCGACGAGGTCGGCCGAACCCTTGTTGGCATCCTCGCGGCTGGCCCAGGCGCCGAAATGCAAGGTGCTTTCGGCGGTGTTGACCGGCGCGAAGGTCACGCGGCCGGCGGCGCCCATGCCTTCGTTGCGCGGCCCCGCGGCGCCACGCAGGTTGAACACGCTGAAACCGGCGGTGTAGCGGTCGCCGGCGCGCAGGTAGCCCACGCCCTGCTGGAACTGGCGGCCGCCGAACAGGCCGGTGGCGGAGGCGAACGGGCGCTCCATCATCAGGATCTCGTTGGAGCTGGTGAGTTCCTCCATCGAGCGGTAGGGCTTGAAGTGGCCGATGGTCAGCTTGCCGCCGCCCAGGCTGGTGGCGATCCAGGCGTCGCGCAGGCCGTCGAGGTTGCTGCCGGCGGCGAAGTCCTGCTCCAGCTTGTAGTCCCAGCCCAGGGCCTTGCCCGACAGGGTCAGGCGCGCGCGCCGGAATTCGCTGGTGCCCGTGGTGGCGGCCAGGTCGCGGTCGAAGGCGTAGGCGTCGAAGTGGACGCGGCCGCCCAGCGAGGCTTCGAACTTCCTGTCCGCCGAGGTGAGCTTGATGCCTCCCCTGGTTTCGACCCTGGGCGTGGTGGTGGTGATCGCCTCCAGGTCCTGCCGGGTCTCGACATTGATGTCCGACTGCGCATCGGTGCGGGTCTCCAGCTCGGCGACCCTGGCCTGCAGCGCGGCCAGCTGCTCCTTCAGCCGGGCCAGTTCGGCGGGATCGGCGGCGGAGGCGCTGCTGGAAACACTCATGCCAAGGGCCGCGGCGAGCGCAACGGCAAGATGGATATGACGCATGGAAGGCTCTCTTTGCGGGAATGGGAATCGGCGCCGCGGCGGGCGGCACCGGTCGGGCGCCGGGCAGCTTGCGCGCGCCACCTGACAGCCATGCGACACCCGCATGACCGGACGATGACGGCGCGCGTGCCGGCCGCCAGGGCTGTCATCGCCGCGTCACCGCCCTGACCCGGCGCTGTCATGCCCCGGCGCTGCAATGCGCCGCGACGGGTGCCCGGCAGGCACCCGCGTCTTCCACCCGCTATGGAGTCATCCCTGGTGAAACCCTCGTTCAAGACCCGCGTGGCCGCCGCCCTGGTCGCGGCTGCCTCGACCCTTTCCCCTGCGCTGGCCAACGACGCCACCGGCGCCGGCGCGTCCTTCATCTATCCGGTGATGACCCGCTGGTCGGCCGACTACAAGGCGGCCACCGGCAAGCAGGTCAATTACCAGTCGATCGGCTCCGGCGGCGGCATCGCCCAGATCAAGGCCGGCACCGTGGACTTCGGTTCCTCCGACAAGCCGCTGGAGCCGGAGGAGCTGGCCCGGCACGGGCTGGCCCAGTTCCCATCGGTGATCGGCGGCGTGGTGCCGATCGTCAACGTGCAAGGCATCGCGCCCGGCGCGCTGAGGCTGGACGGCCCCACCCTGGCCGCGGTCTTCCTGGGCAATGTCACGCGCTGGAACGATCCGGCAATCGCCGCGCTCAACCCGGGCCTGTCCCTGCCGGAGGCGCGCATCACCGTGGTCCACCGCTCCGATGGCTCGGGCACCACCTTCAACTTCGCCAACTACCTGTCCAAGGTCAGCCCGGAGTGGAAGCAGAAGGTGGGCGAAGGCACCTCGTTGCAGTGGCCGGCCGGCATCGGCGGCAAGGGCAACGAGGGCGTGGCCGCGTACGTGAAGCAGGTCAAGGGCAGCATCGGCTACGTGGAGCTGTCCTACGCGCTGCAGAACCGGCTGGCGCACGTGGCGCTGAAGAACGCCGCCGGCCGCTTCGTGCAGCCATCGGAGGAGAGTTTCGCCGCGGCCGCGGCCAGCGCCGACTGGGGCGCGACCCGCGACTTCCACCTGGTGATGACCAACGCGCCCGGCGAGGCCTCCTGGCCGATCACCGCCACCAACTTCATCCTCATGCACAGGCAGCCGAAGAACCTCGCCGGCGCGCGCAACGCCAAGGAATTCTTCCGCTGGGTTTATGCCAACGGCGACGCCCAGGCGCGCGAGCTGGACTACGTGCCGCTGCCCGACGCGCTGGTGCGCCAGATCGAGGGCTACTGGGCGCAGAACATGAAGTACTGACCAGGTTCGCGCCGGGTCTCTCTCCCCGACGCAACACCCGGAGCGCGGCCACGGCCGCGCTCCGTTCTTTACAGGTTCCTGAAAGGCGCGACGGCCGCTGTCATACGGGTGTCACGAAAACATCATTTGATGTGCGCATCCGCCGGCCAGCCGGCACGAACACAGGTCCCGCCCAATGACGCGCTTCCCTACCCGCCTCCTCATCCTGTCCCTGGCCGCGGCGCTGTCGCTGTCCGCCTGCGGCGATGGCAATGCTCCGGCCGACACCAACGGCACCGCCGGTGAGCCCGCGGCCGGCAGCAGCGAAGCGGTGACCGCGCAGATCTCCGGTGCCGGCGCCTCGTTCATCTACCCGCTGGTGTCGCGCTGGTCGGCCGACTACAACGCCGCCACCGGCCACAAGGTCAACTACCAGTCGATCGGCTCCGGCGGCGGGATCGCCCAGATCAAGGCCGGCACCGTCGACTTCGGCTCCTCCGACAAGCCGCTGCCGCCGGAAGAGCTGGCCGAGGCCGGCCTGGGCCAGTTCCCCTCGGCCATCGGCGGCGTGGTGCCGGTGTTCAACGTGGCCGGCATCGAGCCCGGCCAGCTGCGCCTGACCGGCCCCCTGCTGGCGGACATCTTCATGGGCCGCATCACCCGCTGGGACGACCCGCAGCTGGTCGCCGCCAACCCGGGCCTGGCGCTGCCAGCCGAGAAGATCACCGTGGTGCACCGCTCCGACGGCTCGGGCACGACCTTCAACTTCTCCAACTACCTGTCCAAGGTCAGCCCGCAGTGGAAGGACAGCATCGGCGAAGGCACCTCGCTGCAGTGGCCGAGCGGCGTGGGTGGCAAGGGCAACGAGGGCGTGGCCGCCTACGTGCAGCAGATCAACGGCAGCATCGGCTACGTCGAGCTGGCCTACGCGCTGCAGAACGGCATGCCTTACGCATCTTTGCAGAACGCCGCCGGCCAGTGGGTCCAGCCCAGCGCCGACAGCTTCGCCGCCGCCGCAGCCAGCGCCGACTGGGCCAACGCACAGGATTTCAACCTGGTGATCACCAATGCCCCGGGCGAGGCCGCCTGGCCGATCACCGCGACCAACTTCATGCTGATGCCCAAGGCAGGCCAGGGACCCGGCCCGCAGCCAGGCCACCCTGGAGTTTTTCCGCTGGGCCTTCGAGCACGGCCGCGAGCAGGCCCACGCGCTGCACTACGTGCCGCTGCCGCCGGAGCTGGTGCAGCAGATCGAGGCCTACTGGGCCAGCGAGTTCAAGTAAGCCGGCACGCCCGCGCCACACCGCGTCCCCTGCGCCGCCGGGCGGCGGTCCGACCCTCCCCGGACCGCCGCCCCGCGCGCACCTATTCCCAGCGAGCCGATGAACACCATCACCCTGCACGCCAGCCAGGCCGACGCGCGCGAGCGCAGCGACGCCCGCGCCGACCGGATGTTCCGCTACGCCCTGACCGCCTGCGTGGCCTTCGTGCTGGTCGCCCTGGCCGGGGCGGCGCTGTCGATGCTATGGGGCGGGCGGGACGCGCTGCAGACCCAGGGCCTGAGCTTCTTCTACTCGGCCGAATGGAACCCGGTCGAGAACCGCTTCGGTGCCCTGGTGCCGATCTACGGCACCCTGGTGACGGCGCTGATCGCCATGGTGGTGGCGGTGCCGGTGAGCTTCGGCATCGCCTTCTTCCTCACCGAGGTGGCGCCGCGCTGGCTGCGCGGGCCGGTCGGCACGGCCATCGAGCTGCTGGCCGGCATCCCCTCGATCATCTACGGCATGTGGGGCCTGTTCGTGCTGGTGCCGGTGATGACCGAGTACGTCACCCCGTGGCTCAACGAGAACCTGGGCACCGCGCCGGTGATCGGCCCGCTGTTCCAGGGCCCGCCGCTGGGCATCGGCCTGCTCACCGCCGGCTTCGTGCTGGCGATCATGGTGATCCCGTTCATTTCCTCGGTGATGCGCGAGGTGTTCCTGACCGTGCCGACCCGGCTCAAGGAATCGGCCTACGCGCTGGGTTCGACCCGCTGGGAAGTCAGCTGGGACATCGTGCTGCCGTACACCCGCTCGGCGGTCATCGGCGGTATCTTCCTCGGCCTGGGCCGCGCCCTGGGCGAGACCATGGCGGTGGCGTTCGTGGTCGGCAACGCGGTGCGCCTGTCGCCCTCGCTGCTGGAGCCGGGCACGACCATCGCCGCGCTGATCGCCAACGACTTCGGCGAGGCCACCGAGACCTACCGTTCCGCGCTGCTGCTGCTGGGCTTCGTGCTGTTCATCGTCACCTTCGTGGTGCTCGCCATCGCCCGCCTGATGCTGCTGCGCCTGGCCCGCCGGGAGGGCAACTGATGTCCGCCACCACCGCGCTGTACCTGCGCCGCCGCGTCGTCAACGTCGTCGCCCTGGTGCTGTCCTGCGCCACCGCGCTGTTCGGCCTGTTCTTCCTGGGCTGGATCCTGTGGACGCTGGTAGCCAAGGGCATGGCCGGCATCGACTGGAACCTGTTCACCCGCATGACCCCGCCGCCGATGCAGGAAGGCGGCCTGGCCAACGCGTTCTTCGGCAGCGCGGTGATGTGCGTGATGGCGATCGCCATCGGCACCCCGCTGGGCATCGCCTCCGGCACCTGGCTGGCCGAGTACGGCAACGCGCGCAAGGCCGGCACCGTGGTGCGCTTCGTCAACGACATCCTCCTGTCGGCGCCATCGATCGTGCTGGGCCTGTTCGTGTACACGCTGTACGTGATGCAGACCGGCGGCAACTTCTCCGCCTTCGCCGGCGCGCTGTCGCTGGCCTTCATCGTGCTGCCGGTGGTGGTGCGCACCACCGACGAGATGCTGCGCCTGGTGCCGGTGCAGATGCGCGAGGCCGCGCTGTCGCTGGGCATCCCGCAGTGGAAGGTGATCGTGCAGGTGCTCTACCGCAGCGCCAGCGCCGGCATCGTCACCGGCGTGCTGCTGGCCCTGGCCCGCATCTCCGGCGAGACCGCGCCGCTGCTGTTCACCGCGTTCGGCAACCAGTACTGGAGCACTCATGTCTTCCAGCCCATGGCCTCGGTGCCGGTGGTGATGAACCAGTTCGCTGCCAGCCCGTACGAGTCCTGGCAGGTGCTGGCCTGGGCCGGCGCCCTGGTACTGACCGTCTTCGTGCTGCTGGTGAGCCTGGCCGCACGCGCCCTGCTGCTGCGCAACCGGATCTCCCATGACTGACCCCGCCCTGGACCTGGCCATGAACCTCCCCGAGACCACCTCCGCCAAGCCGCTGTCGCTGGCCGCCGTCGCCCGTCCGGAGGCCGCCGCGGCGCCGGTCAAGCTCGCGGCACGCGGGCTGGACTTCTACTACGACCGGTTCCATGCGCTGAAGGGCATCGACCTGGAGATCCCGGAGAAGCGCGTCACCGCGCTGATCGGCCCCTCCGGCTGCGGCAAGTCCACCCTGCTGCGGGTGTTCAACCGGATCTACGCCCTGTACCCGAAGCTGGAGGCGCGCGGCCAGGTGCTGCTGGACGGCGAGGACATCCTCTCGCCGAAGTACCCGATAAACCGGCTGCGCTCGCGCGTGGGCATGGTGTTCCAGAAGCCGGTGCCGTTCCCGATGACGATCTTCGAGAACGTGGCCTACGCCATCCGCCACCACGAGCGGCTGTCGAAGGCCGAGCTGGCCGGGCGCGTGGAGCAGGCCCTGCGCCAGGCCGCGCTGTGGGACGAGGTCAAGGACAAGCTGCGGCAGTCCGCGCTGGGCCTGTCCGGCGGCCAGCAGCAGCGCCTGTGCATCGCCCGCGCGGTGGCCCTGCGCCCGGACGTGCTGCTGCTGGATGAGCCGACCTCCGCCCTGGACCCGATCTCCACCAGCCGCATCGAGCAGCTGGTGGAGGAGCTCAAGCGCGACTACACGATCGTCATCGTCACCCACAACATGCAGCAGGCCGCGCGCGTATCCGACTACACCGCGTTCATGTACCTGGGCGAGCTGGTGGAACACGACCGCACCGAGACGATCTTCTCCAGTCCCTCGAAGCGGCAGACCGAGGACTACATCACCGGCAGGTTCGGCTGACGCCGAACCTGCCGGTGCGGGATTGGGGATTCGTGATTGGTGATTCGTAAGAGCAAACCAACGCTGCCACCTGAATCCCTAGTCCCGAATGCCTAATCCCGAACCAAGCACCGGAGGTGCTGAATGCATATCGTCAGGAGCTACGACGAGGAACAGCGACAGCTGGTCGAACAGATCATCGACATGGGGCATGTCGCGGTGGCGCAGCTGGAGGCGGCGCTGGACGTGGTCGAGCGCCGCGACGACTCCGCAGCGCGGCGGGTGGTCGCCAACGACGACGCCATCGACGATGCCGAGCGGCGGATCAGCCACGAGGTGATGCTGCTGGCCCTGCGCGGACCGCTTGCGCGCGACCTGCGCGAGATCCTGGTCGGGGTGCGCATCCCCGCGGACATCGAGCGCATCGGCGACTACGCCGCCAACGTGGCCAAGCGCTCGATCGCCCTCAACACCGCGCCCCCGCTGCCGCATACCGCTGGCCTGCGGGCGCTGGGCATGCTGGCCGCCGGCCAGGTCCGCCAGGCCCTGCGCGCCTACCGCGAGGGCGATGGCGAACTGGCCCTGCAGGTGCGCGACAACGACGCGCGCCTGGACCAGCAATACACCGCCCTGTTCCGCGAGCTGCTCACCTACATGATGGAGGACCCGCGCACCATCACCCCATGCACGCACCTGCTGTTCATGGCCAAGAACCTGGAGCGGATCGGCGACCATGCCACCAACATCGCCGAGAACGCCTGGTTCCTGCTGCACGGGGAACCGCCCCCCGAGCCGCGCGACAAGCGCGACGGGACCGCGGCGGCGGCCCCGCCCTGAACCGGCGCGCGGTCCCGCGGGCCGGCGGTGCCCCCGCCGGGGCCGCCGTGAAGTACCCTTGCGGGCATGACCGAAAGCGATCTGGACGACCTGCACAAGGACGAGACCCCGGCCGCGCCTCCCGGCGCGATGGCGCGCCGCTTCCGCGGCTTCCTGCCGGTGGTGGTGGACGTGGAAACCGGCGGCTTCGACTGGAACCGCCATGCCCTGCTGGAGATGGCGGCGGTCCCGATCGAGATGGACGAGCAGGGCCTGCTGGTGCCCGGCAAGACCGCCAGCGCGCACTTCATCCCCGCGCCCGGCACCGAGATCGATCCCAAGTCGCTGGAAGTGACCGGCATCGACCTGGACCACCCGTTCCGCCTGGCCAAGCCCGAGCGCGACGCACTGGGCCACGTGTTCAACCAGGTCCGCGCCGCGGTGCGCCGGCACGGTTGCCAGCGCGCGATCCTGGTCGGCCACAACGCCCACTTCGACCTGAACTTCGTCAATGCCGCGGTGGCGCGCAGCGGGCACAAGCGCAACCCGTTCCACCCGTTCAGCGTGTTCGACACGGTGACCCTGGCCGGCGTGGCCTACGGCCAGACCGTGCTGGCGCGGGCGATGCAGGCGGCCGGGTTCGAATGGGACGCCAAGGAAGCGCATTCGGCGGTGTACGACGCCGAGCAGACCGCGCGCCTGTTCTGCCGCATCGCCAACGCCTGGCCCTCGCCGCTGCCGGGCTGAGCGCCGCTCAGCCCAGCTGCAGGCGGTCGCGGCCCTCGCGCTTGGCCCGGTACAGGGCCGCGTCGGCGCGCCGGTACAGGTCCTCGGCGTCCTCGCCCGGGCGCAGTTCCACCAGGCCCAGGCTGAAGCTCACCTCCAGGTCCTCCAGGCCGGCCCAGGGCCGGTGTGCGCGGGTCCGCGCCTGCAGCCGCTCGCAGGCAGGCAGTGCTTCCTCCAGCCGGGTATCGGGCATCAGCAGCGCGAACTCCTCGCCGCCCAGCCGCGCCACCAGGTCCGAGCCGCGGCGCTGGCCGTGCAGCAGCTGGCCGAACTCGCGCAGCACCTGGTCGCCCACGCTGTGCGAGCGGGTGTCGTTGATCCGCTTGAAGTGGTCGATGTCCAGCAGCGCCAGGCACAGCGGATGCGCGCCACGCCGGGCCAGGGCCAGGTCGCGGGCCAGGGTTTCCTCGAACTGGCGCCGGTTGGGCAGGCCGGTCAGGGCGTCCTCGCGGGCCTGGCGGGCATAGCCCTCGGCCTGCTCGCGCAGCTGCTCCAGCAGGCCGGCACGCTCGCGGTCGATTTCCTGCAGCCGCTGCGCCTGCGCCTTCAGGTCGGCGGTGCGCGCGTCCACCAGCTGCGCCAGGCGCCGGTTGCTGGCCTGGTAGCTGTGCACGCGGTAGCGGTACAGGCCGTACAGCAGCAGCAGCGCCAGCAGCGCGCCGCCGATGCGCACGTCGCTGCGCTGCCACCACAGCGGCCGCACCTGGAACGACCAGCGCGCCGCCTGCGGGCTCCACGCCCCGCCCGGGTGCGCGGCCTGCACCTCCAGGGTGTACTGCCCCGGCGGCAGGCCGATGAATTCCACGTCGCGGCGGGTGCCGCGCTCGACCCAGCCGCCGTCCAGGCCGTGCAAGCGGGTGCGGTAGCGGATCCGCTCCGGCAGCAGGTAGCTGAGGCCGGCATAGGTCACCGCCAGGCGGCTGCCGCCCGGCAGTGCGGTGGTCGCGCGCCAGTCCAGCGCCTGCCCGTCCACGCTCACCGCCTCGATCACCGGCGGCGGCGCCGGCCGGTCGGCGTAGCGCGCCAGCCGCTCCGGGTCGACGCTGGCGGCGCCGGCGGCGGTGGCGAGCCAGATGCTGCCGTCGCGCCGCCGGATCGCCGCCGGCGAGGAGCTGCCATTACCCTGCGAGCTGGGCAGGCCGTCGATCTCGGTGTAGTGCTGCAGCGGCAGGCGGCCGCTGCCGGCCCCGTCGGCGGCGGCCTCCAGCGCCGCCAGCGGCACCCGCAGCACGCCGCGGTTGCTGGTGATCCAGGCATCGCCGGCGGTGTCGGCCAGCAGCGAGAACACCGCGTCCACCGGCAGGCCCTGCTCCAGCCCGACCCGCGCCGGACGGCCATCGCGGATGCGGAACAGGCCGCGGTCGCTGGCCACCCATACCGCCCCGCCGACCTTGTGGAAGCCGAACACGGTGCGCGGGTCGCCGCCGGCGCGCTCCAGCGGCAGCTTTTCCACCGTGCCATCGGCGCGCAGCACGCTGGCACCCTCGACCGAACCGATCCACAGCTCGCCGTCGATCGCCGCCAGCGCGGTCACCAGGCCCTGCGGCATCCCGGGCACCGGCGGCGGCGGAAGCACGCCGGCGTCGTCGACCACCACCACCCCGCGGCGGGTGCCGACCCAGGCCCGGCCGTCGCCGTCCACCGCGATCGCGCGCACGTGGCCGCTGGGCACGCCCTCGGCCTGGCCGTAGTGCTGCAGCAGCCGGCCCTGGCGCAGGCGGAACACGCCATCGGCGAAGGTACCGACCCACAGGTCGCCCTCGCGGCCCTCGGCCAGGCTCAGGATCGAGGGCACCGGCGCGTTGCCGCCCGGCAGCGGCACCGGGTGGAAGCGGCCGTCGGCGCCGAGCCGGTCCAGGCCGCCGCCGCCGCCCACCCACAGCGTGCCGGCCGAGTCCTCCAGCAGCGCGCGCACGTATTCGCCGCCGAGGCCGTCGCGCCGGGTCCAGCCGGTGAACAGCGCCTCGCGCAGGCGGAACAGGCCGCCGTTGGCGCCGATCCAGATGCCGCCCTCGGCATCCTCCAGCAGGCTGGCGATGCGGCCGTTGGTCAGCCGCTCCGGCGGCAGCCATTCCTGCCCGTGCGGGCCGATCCGGGCGACGCCGCGGTTCTCGGTGCCCAGCCACAGGTAGCCCTCGCGGTCCTGCAGCATCGAGGTGAAGTAGCCGGCGCCGGGCAACACGTGCACCGCGGCGAAGCGGCCGTCCCCGCGGCGGCGGAACACGCGTTCGCCGGCCGCCAGCCACAGCGTGCCGTCGGGGGCGATGTAGGGCCAGACCAGGCCCGCGGGCAGGCCATCGGCGGGACCGAAGCGCCGCCACTGGCCATCCACCGCGCGCACGACCAGGCCTTCCAGGGTGCCGATCCACAGGTTGCCGGACGCATCCACGGCCATGCGCGGGAAGCTGGCCGGCAGCGGGATCCCCGGCGGCGGCGCGATGTACTCCAGGCGCCCGTCCGGCTGCACGCAGCCCAGGCCATGGTTCTCGAACAGCAGCCACAACCGGCCGCCGCCGTCCATCACCATGTCGTGGACCAGGGCGCGGGGCCACTCCGGCGGGCGTTCCAGGTATTCCCAGGCGCCATCCGCGCCCAGGCGGCCAAGGTTGCCCCGCGAGTCGCTAAGCCACAGCCGCCGCTGCGGGTCCAGGTACAGCGCGCCGACGCCGTTGTCGCGCAGGCCCGGCCGGGTGCCGCGGTGGAACGGGGTGAACTCGACGCCGTTGTAGCGGACCACGCCCTCCCAGGTCGCGAACCAGAGGTAGCCCTCGGCGGTCTGGGCCATGTCGCGCACGGAGTTGTGCAGCAGGCCGTTGCGCGTGCTCCAGGCGTCGATCGCGTAGTCGCGCAGCGGCGGTGGACCCGGCGGCGCGGCCAGCACCGCCGCCGGCAGCCACGCCAGCAGGCACAGCAGCAGGGCCTGCGCGATGCGCAACCGGCATCCGCGGGTGGTCCACCGGGATCCGCTCGGCCGCATCACGCCCCCTGTCCCCGCCGCCCCCTCAGCCGCCGCGCTGGCGGACCGCCTCGAACAGGCAGATGCCGGCGGCCACCGACACGTTGAGGCTTTCCACGTCGCCGGGCATGGGGATGCGGACCAGGCCGTCGCAGGTCTCGCGGGTCAGCCGGCGCAGGCCATCGGCCTCGCCGCCCAGCACCAGGGCGACGTTGCCCTTGAGGTCCACGCCGTAAAGGGTGTCGTCGACCTCGCCGGCCAGGCCGTAGGCCCACACGCCCAGCTTCTGCAGCTCGCGCAGGGTGCGTGCGAGGTTGGTGACCTGCACCACCGGCAGGCGGTCGGCGGCGCCGGCCGAGGGCTTGCGCACGGTGGCGTTCACCGGTGCCGACTTGTCCTTGGGGATGACCACCGCGGTGGCGCCGGCGGCCAGCGCGCTGCGCAGGCAGGCGCCGAGGTTGTGCGGGTCCTGCACGCCATCGAGCACCAGCAGCAGGGCCTTGCCTCCGGCGGCCTCGACCAGGCCGGGCAGCTCGCTTTCGTCCCAGGTCCTGGCGGCGGCGTAGCGCGCGGCGACGCCCTGGTGGCGGACGTTGCCGCCGATGCCGTCCAGCGCCTGGGTGGCGACCTTGCGCACCTCGATCCCGTAGCGGCGGGCCTGCTCCTCGATCTCGACCAGGCGCGGATTGCGCGCACCGGAGTCGACCAGGACCTCGCGCACGTGCTCCGCATCGTTCTCGATGGCGGAGGCCACGGCGTTGACGCCCACCACCCACTGGTTCTGCTTGCTCATCGACTGCACGGCCACGTAAGGAAGGCCGGCATTATCGCATCCCGCCGCGATCGCCGCCGGCGCGGGCCTTCAGCCGTGCGCGGGCCACCAGGCCGGCGCCGCGGCTCCGCTCCAGCAGCGGGGCGAACTAACCGCCGAAGGCCTTCCGGCAGATCCGGCAGTGGCAGGTCGAGGCGGCACCCGGGGTACCGGTGGCGCGGAAGCGGACCGCACCGCAGTGGCAGCCGCCGCCATCGTCCGGGCTTGCGCCATGGCCGCCCACGGCCCCGTCCTCAGTACTTGCGCTTGGGCCGCTTCGCCGGCTGGCCGCGCGGTGGCAGCGGCGGCAGGCCGCCGTCGGCGTCGTCCGGGACCAGGCGGAAGTCGATCTTGCGGTCCTCCATGCTGGCCTTGAGCACCACGATCCGCACCCGGTCGCCGAGGCGGAACTCCAGCCCGCGGCGCTCGCCGGTGAGCATCTTCCGCATCGGGTCGAACTGGTAGTAGTCGTGCGGCAGCTGGGTCACGTGCACCAGGCCGGTGACCTTGGACTGCTCCAGCTCCACGAACAGGCCGAAGCTGGTCACGCCGCTGACCACGCCGTCGAACTGGCCGCCGACGTGCTTCTCCATCCACGCCGCGCGGTAGCGCTCGTCGACTTCGCGCTCGGCTTCGTCGGCGCGGCGCTCGCGCTCGGAGCACTGCAGCGCCAGGCCGGCCATGTCGCGGGCCGAGTACAGGTAGCCGTCGGGCTTGCCGCGCTTGAGCGCGTGCTTGATCGCGCGGTGCACCAGCAGGTCCGGGTAGCGGCGGATGGGCGAGGTGAAGTGGGCGTAGGCCTCCAGCGCCAGGCCGAAGTGGCCGACGTTGTCCGGCGAGTACACCGCCAGGCTCTGGCTGCGCAGCAGCACCGACTCCAGCAGGGTGGCGTCGGCGCGGTCGCGCACCTTCTTCAGCAGGCGGGTGAAGTCGCCGGGCGTGACCTTGCTCCACGGCGGCAGGCTCAGCCTGAACTCCTTGAGGAACTCCAGCAGGTCCGCGTACTTGGATTCCGGCGGCTTCTCGTGGATGCGGAACGGCGCCGGGATCCGGGTCTTCAGCAGGTAGCGCGCGGCCTCGACGTTGGCCGCGATCATGCATTCCTCGATCAGCTTGTGCGCGTCGTTGCGCGGCAGCATGCCGGCCTGGGTGACCTCGCCGCGGTTGTCGAGCACGAAGCGCACCTCGGTGGTCTCGAACTCGATCGCCCCGCGCCGGGCGCGGGCGGCGGCCAGCACCTGGTAGAGCTGGTACAGGCGCTCGACCTGCGGCATCAGTGCGCCGACCTGCGCCTTCGCCTCCGGGTCGTCCTCGCCCACCGCCTTCCACACCTGGGTGTAGGTCAGGCGCGCGTGCGAGTTCATCACCGCCTCGTAGAACTTCGAGCGCACCACCTCGCCCTCGTGGTCGACCTGCATGTCGCACACGAAGCACATGCGGTCGACCTTCGGGTTCAGCGAGCAGATGCCGTTGGAGAGCGTCTCCGGCAGCATCGGCACCACGAAGCCGGGGAAGTACACCGAGGTGGCGCGCTTCTGCGCCTCCTCGTCCAGCGGCGTGCCCGGGCGCACGTAGTGGGAGACGTCGGCGATCGCCACCACCAGGCGGAAGCCCTGGCGGTTGGGCTCGCAGTACACCGCGTCGTCGAAGTCCTTGGCGTCCTCGCCGTCGATGGTCACCAGCGGCAGGTCGCGCAGGTCCACGCGGTCGCCGATCATCGACGGCTCGACCTGCAGCGGGATCGCGGTGGCCTCGTCCAGCACCTCCGGCGGGAACTCGTGCGGCAGGTTGTGGCCGTGGATCGCGGTCTCCACCACCAGCGACGGGGTCAGGCTGTCGCCCAGCACCGCCACCACCTTGCCGATCGGCGGGCGCCGGGTGTCCGGCGGGGCCACCAGCTCGCACACCACCAGCTGGCCTTCGCGCGCGCCGCCGGTGGCGTCCGGCGGGATGTGCAGGTTGCGCTGCATGCGCGCGTCGTCGGGGACCACAAAGCTGATGCCCGCCTCGCTGCCGAAGCGGCCGATCAGCCGGTGCACGCCGCGCTCGAGCACGCGGGCGATGCTGCCCTCACGGCGGCCGCGGCGGTCGATGCCGGTGACGTTGGCCAGCGCGCGGTCGCCGTGCATGACCTTGCGCATCTCGTACGGGGCCAGGAACAGGTCGTCGCCGCCGCCGTCCGGGCGCAGGAAGCCGAACCCTTCCGGGTTGGCGATCACGGTGCCGGGGATCAGGTTGGTCTGCTCGAGCGGGGCGAAGCCGCCGCGCCGGTTCTGCACCAGCTGGCCATCCCGCACCATCGCGCCCAGGCGCTTGCCGAGGGCCTCGAACCGTTCCGGATCGCCGTCCAGCCCGAGCAGGGCCGCCAGCTGCGCATGGGTCTGCGGGCCATCCGCCTCCTCCAGGGTGGCGAGGATCGCCTCGCGGCTGGGGATCGGATTGTCGTAGCGCTGGGCCTCGCGCTCGGCGAAGGGATCGGGCCCCGCCGCGATCACCCGCCGTGGCGCGCGCACCGCCGCCCCGGCCTTGCCCGGCCGCGCCGCGGGCGCCGGCTCCGGCATCCACGGTGGCAGCTTGTTGCCTGCCTGGCGCCCTGCGCCGGCCTTGCCGCCCGCCGTCCTGCTTCCCTTGCCTGCGCCGGCGCCGCCGGCTCCCTTGCGGCTGCCGCCGCGACTTCCAGTCTTCTTCATGGGCCGATCCTACACCCCGGCTGCTGTACCGGACCCGGGGTCCGCCGCGACCGCCGTGCACGGACCGTTGACATTGCCTTCGCGCGCCTCCAGAATGCGCCGCCTCACCTGCCCAGGTGGCGGAATTGGTAGACGCACTAGTTTCAGGTACTAGCGGGTAAAACCGTGGAGGTTCGAGTCCTCTCCTGGGCACCAAGACACCGGCTTTCGGGCCTACGAAGAACCCCGCCAACGGCGGGGTTTTTTTGCATCCGGCGTTCCGCCCCGCGCCGCGCGGGGACTGTTGACAGGTGCAACCGCCTCCCGCAGAATTGCCGCCCTGCGCCGCCCAGGTGGCGGAATTGGTAGACGCACTAGTTTCAGGTACTAGCGGGTAAAACCGTGGAGGTTCGAGTCCTCTCCTGGGCACCAACGGCGCAGCGGCCAGACGGCCATCGATGAACCTCGCCCCGGCGAGGTTTTTTCGTATCAGGGCCCGCGAACGTGGGCATCACCAGGCCCCCGGCGTCCTTCTGGCACGATCCGGGTCCGCGCAGGGGGATGCATAGGCATGGACCCACAACAGATCGTCTTCCTCGCCATCCTCGGCGCCGCGCTGGCACTGTTCGTCAGCGGGCGCATGCGCGTGGACCTGGTGGCGATGCTGGCCCTGCTCGCGCTGGCCTTCACCGGCGTCCTCGACGCGCGCCAGGTCCTGGCCGGGTTCTCCAGCGAGCCGGCGATCATCGTGGTCTCGGTCTTCGTGCTTTCCGCCGGCCTTTCCGCGACCGGCATCACCGACCGCATCGGCGCGGCGATCGGGCGCGCGGCCGGCGGCAGCGAGTGGCGCACGATCGCGGTGGTGATGCCAGCGACCGCCGCCCTGGCCGCGTTCTCGCACCACGTCATGGTCACCGCGATGATGCTGCCGATCCTGATGCGGCTGGCGCGGGAACGGCAGCTGGCGGCCTCGCGCCTGCTGATGCCGATGTCGCTGGCCGCCTCGCTGGGCACCACCCTGACCCTGTTCAGCGCGCCGGCCTTCCTGCTGGCCAGCGACCTGCTGCAACGCGCCGGCGGCGAGGGCCTGGACATCCTCGCCGTGACCCCGATCGGCGCGGTGCTGGTGGTGCTGGGCACGGTCTACATGCTGCTGGCGCGCTGGCTGGTGCCGCGCCGCCAGGGCGAGGCCCCGCAGGGCGACTACATGCGCCTGGAGCGCTACTACACCGAGCTGCTGGTCGAGGAAGGCTCGCCCTGGGTCGGGCGCACCCGGCGCGAGTTCGACGAGGCCTTCAGCGAGCGCCTGCAGGTGGTGGACTGGCTGCGCTACGGCATGCGCCGGCGCCGGCAGTCCGGCGACAGCCCGCTCGCGGCCGGCGACGTGCTGCTGGTGCGTGCCTCGCCGGACGAGATCGCCTCGATCAAGGACGAGCCGGGCCTGGCCCTGCACGCGGTGGCCAAGTACGGCGACAGTCCGCGCCAGGGCGGCCAGGCCGAGCTGCTGGGCGACGAGCAGCTGGTGCAGGCGGTGGTCGCGCCGCACTCGGAGTTCATCGGCCGCAGCGTGGCCGACATCGACTTCCTGCGCACCCTGGGCGTGGTCGTGGTCGGCCTGTGGCGGCGCGAGGGTTGGCTGCACGGCGAACTGTCGGAGATGCGCCTGGAAGAAGGCGACCTGCTGGTGCTGTGGGGCCGCGAGGCCGACATCCGCCCGCTGTCCTCCCACCATGGCTTCATGATGCTGATGCCGTTCCAGGGCCGCGGCCAGGCCCGCCGCCGCGCGCCGGTGGCGCTGGCGATCATGGCCGCCACCGTGGTCGCCGCGGCCACCGGGCTGCTGGCCCCGCAGGTCGCCTTCCTCGCCGGCGCGGTGGCCATGGTCCTGTGCCGCTGCGTGCCGGTGGAGGAGGCCTACCGGCAGGTCGACGTGCGCATCTACGTGATGATCGCCGGGGTGATCCCGCTGGGCATCGCCATGGAGCGGACCGGCACCGCCCAGGCCGTGGCCGACCTGCTGATGGCCCACGCCGCCCAGTGGCCGGTGTTCGGGCTGCTACTGGTGATGTTCTGGACCGCCGCCCTGCTCACCCAGATCCTGTCCGACGCCGCCACCACCGTGCTGCTGGCGCCGATCGCGCTGGCGGTGGCCGAGGCCCTGGGCCTGCCCCCTGCCCCGTTCGTGGTCTGCACCGCGATGGGCGCGGTGGCCTCGTTCCTGACCCCGATCGGCCACCACGGCAACCTGCTGATCCTCAACCCGGGCCGCTACACCTTCGGCGACTTCCTGAAGGTGGGGGTGCCGCTGACCCTGCTGATCGGCCTGGCCTCGGCCTGGATGGCCCGCGCCCTGTGGCTCGGCGGCCCGCTGCTGCCTTCCCTGCCCTGAGCGGCGGGCGCCGGGCGGCGGCACGCGGGTAGAATCGCGCTCCTGTCCCGCAGCTGTGCCCGCAATGACCGAAACCATCCGCCCCGCCTTCCACGGCTTCGAACAGATCCCGCTGCGCGAGTACGCCGAGCGCGCCTACCTGGACTATTCGATGTACGTGGTCCTGGACCGCGCCCTGCCGTTCCTCGGCGACGGGCTCAAGCCGGTGCAGCGGCGCATCATCTATTCGATGAGCGAGCTGGGGCTCAACGCCGCGGCCAAGCCGAAGAAGTCGGCGCGCACCGTCGGCGACGTCATCGGCAAGTACCACCCGCACGGCGACTCGGCCTGCTACGAGGCCCTGGTGCTGATGGCCCAGCCGTTCTCGTACCGCTACCCGCTGATCGAGGGCCAGGGCAACTTCGGCTCGCCCGACGACCCCAAGTCGTTCGCGGCCATGCGCTACACCGAGGCCAAGCTGACCCCGATCGCCGAGGTGCTGCTGGGCGAGCTGGGCCAGGGCACGGTGGACTGGACGCCGAACTTCGACGGCACCCTGGAGGAGCCGAGCTGGCTGCCGGCGCGCCTGCCGCACCTGCTGCTCAACGGCACCACCGGCATCGCCGTGGGCATGGCCACCGACGTGCCGCCGCACAACCTCAACGAGATCGTCAGCGCCTGCGTGCGCCTGCTCGACGACCCGGACGCCAGCGTCGCCGACCTGTGCGAGCACGTGCGCGGCCCGGACTACCCGACCGAGGCGGAGATCATCACCCCGCCGGCCGAGCTGCGCGCCATGTACGAGAGCGGCAGCGGCAGCGTCCGCGCCCGCGCCACCTGGCAGAAGGAGAACGGCAACTTCGTCGTCACCGCCCTGCCCTACCAGGTCTCCCCGTCCAAGGTGATCGAACAGATCGCCTCGCAGATGCGCGCCAAGAAGCTGCCGTGGCTGGAGGACATCCGCGACGAGTCCGACCACGCCAACCCGGTGCGGGTGGTGCTGGTGCCGCGCTCCAACCGCGTGGACGCCGAGCAGCTGATGGGCCACCTGTTCGCCACCACCGACCTGGAGAAGAGCTACCGGGTCAACCTCAACGTCATCGGCCTGGACGGCAAGCCGGCGGTCAAGAACCTGCGCACCCTGCTGGAGGAGTGGCTGACCTTCCGCACCGACACCGTGGTGCGCCGGCTCAAGCATCGCCAGGAGAAGGTCGAGCGCCGCCTGCACCTGCTGGAAGGCCTGCTGGTCGCCTTCCTCAACCTCGACGAGGTGATCCGCATCATCCGCACCGAGGACGAGCCCAGGCCGGTGCTGATGGCCCGCTTCGGGCTGACCGAGGAACAGGCCGACTACATCCTCGAGACCAGGCTGCGCCAGCTGGCCCGGCTGGAGGAGATGAAGATCCGCGGCGAGCAGGAGGAGCTGGCGAAGGAGCTGGAACGCATCCTCGCCACCCTGGACAGCAAGGCCAAGCTCAAGAAGCTGGTCAAGGACGAGCTGCTGGCCGACGCCAAGAAGTTCGGCGACGCCCGCCGCTCGCCGCTGGTGCAGCGCGAGGCCGCGCACGCCATCGACGAGACCGAGCTGGTGCCCAGCGAGCCGGTCACCGTGGTGTTGTCGCAGAAGGGCTGGGTGCGCGCGGCCAAGGGCCACGACGTCGATGCCGCCGGCCTGTCCTACCGCGAGGGCGACGCCCTGCTGGCGGCGGTGCGCGCGCGCAGCACCTGGCAGGTGGCCTTCATCGACTCCCAGGGCCGCAGCTACTCGACCCCGGCGCACACCCTGCCCTCGGCGCGCGGCAACGGCGAG
>NZ_ALIP01000130.1:0-33655 GCF_000283075.1 Pseudoxanthomonas sp. GW2 | reverse complement strand
GGGCGACGACACGCCGGTGGTCAAGTTCGTCAACAAGGTCCTGGTTGACGCCATCCGCCGCGGCGCCTCGGACATCCACTTCGAGCCCTACGAAACCGACTACCGCGTGCGCCTGCGCATCGACGGCCTGCTCAAGACCGTGGCGCGGGCCCCGGTCAAGCTCAACCAGCGCATCGCCGCGCGCCTGAAGGTCATGGCGCAGCTGGACATCGCCGAGAAGCGCGTGCCGCAGGACGGCCGCATCAAGCTCAACCTGTCGAAGACCAAGCAGGTGGACTTCCGTGTCAGCACCCTGCCGACCCTGTTCGGCGAGAAGGTGGTGCTGCGTATCCTCGACGGCAGCGCGGCCAAGCTGGGCATCGACAAGCTCGGCTACGAGCCGGAGCAGCAGAAGCTGTTCCTGGACGCGATCCACAAGCCCTACGGCATGGTCCTGGTCACCGGCCCGACCGGCTCGGGCAAGACGGTGTCGCTGTACACCGCGCTGGGCATCCTCAACGACGAGACCCGCAACATCTCCACCGCCGAGGACCCGGTCGAAATCCGCCTGCCCGGCGTCAACCAGGTCCAGCAGAACAACAAGCGCGGCATGACCTTCGCCGCGGCCCTGCGCAGCTTCCTGCGCCAGGACCCGGACGTGATCATGGTCGGCGAGATCCGCGACCTGGAGACCGCCGAGATCGCGATCAAGGCCGCGCAGACCGGCCACATGGTGCTGTCGACCCTGCACACCAACGACGCGCCGCAGACCATCGCGCGCCTGATGAACATGGGCATCGCGCCCTACAACATCACCTCGTCGGTGACCCTGGTGATCGCCCAGCGCCTGGCGCGCCGGCTGTGCTCCAAGTGCAAGCGCCCGGTGGACCTGCCCGAGCACGCCCTGCTGGCCGAGGGCTTCCCCCCGGAGGAGATCCGCGAGGGCTTCCCCGTGTACGAGCCGGTGGGCTGCGAGGAGTGCACC
This sequence comes from Pseudoxanthomonas sp. GW2, assembly GCF_000283075.1. NCBI lineage: Bacteria > Pseudomonadati > Pseudomonadota > Gammaproteobacteria > Lysobacterales > Lysobacteraceae > Pseudoxanthomonas > Pseudoxanthomonas sp. GW2. The sequence continues at coordinate 32,691 of NZ_ALIP01000130.1, read as the reverse complement.
GAGGGCTACAAGGGTCGCGTCGGCATCTACCAGGTGATGCCGATGAGCGAGGAGATCCAGGCCATCGTCCTGGCCGGCGGCAACGCCATGCAGATCGCCGAGGTGGCGCAGAAGGCCGGCGTGCGCGACCTGCGCCAGTCGGCCCTGCTCAAGGTCCGCCAGGGCATCACCAGCCTGGCCGAGATCAACCGCGTCACCAAGGACTGAGTACCCGACGCCCCGCCATCCGTGCGGGCCGGCCCGGGTTGTCGCCGTGGTGCGGCGGCGACCGTAGGCCGGTGGCCGGCGGCTGGCCGCGCCGGCTGCCTTGGTCGCGGCAGATCGCGCCCGGCCACCGGAGGCACCGCCCGGCTGCCGCGGCCACTGCGCGCGCAGCCGTACCGGTCCGGCCAGGCACCCTCGGATCGGCTGGCGCGGACATGCGTCGCCGGTCCGCGGCGCCGGCCGCCGCCGTGCCCTCATCCGAAAGTCGATGATCGGCGGATTCCTACTTGATGGCGCGGATTTTCCCGCTTTTTTCGGGCCTGTCGGCGCGCCAATCTCGGCGCATGGACATGCCAGTCGCCAATCCCGGCCCCGGCATCCTGGTGGAGGAGGGGTCCGACGTTCCGCTGCAAGGCGGTGTCTTCCACGTGTCCGTGGTGACCCGTGGCCGATACGCCTGCTTTGCCGACTTCCACGTGGCCTGGACGGCCGTGCGCGCCTTCCGCGACCCGGCGGCGCTGGGCGATGCCCGGCTGCTGGCCTGGGTGCTGCTGCCGGACCGGGTGGCGTGGCTGGTCCAGGGCGGCGAGCAGATGCCGATGGAGAAGGCGGTCAGCCGGATGAAGTCCTGCAGCGCAGTGCAGGTCAACAAGACCCTGTTCCGTGCCGGGCCGCTGTGGGAACCGGGCTTCAAGGCGCGCGAGCTGGCGCCCGACGAGGACCCGCGGGCGGTGGCGCGGCGCCTGCTGGTGGCCCCGCTGCAGGCCGGGCTGGCCTCGGAACTGATGGATTACCCCTTCTGGGACTGTGTCTGGCTGTGAGGTCCCCGGCGGGACGGGCGGCGGATGGCTTTCCAGGGGAGGAAGGCGGCAGGCAGGCTGCCGGTGGGGGCGCCGGCAGCCTGCCCCCCTCCGTCCGTCCCGCCGCGGCTCCTGCCATGCCGGCGAGAGGGGCGCTGGGGCATGGCTCCGGCCGGGTTTGCCGGGCTGGGGTTTGTGCTGGCGGCTGGCCGGGCAGGGCGGCGGGCTGATGGGCCCGTGGTGCGGATCGATGGCGATGCGCCAGTGACGCAGGGGCTGGCCGAAGGGGCGCGGAAGCGTCATGCTTTCGCGCTTGGACGCTGCCTCCCCTGCCGATGTTCAGCATTCCGATACGGGTTTACTGGGAAGATACCGACGCCGGTGGCGTGGTCTACCACGCCCGCTACGTGGCCTTCCTGGAGCGCGCGCGCAGCGACGCGTTGCGCGCCATGGGCCGTGGCCAGCACGCCCTGCAGGCGGCCGGACTGGTATTCGCGGTCCACTCGATGCGGCTGGACTTCCTGCGCCCGGCGCGGCTGGACGACCTGCTCGAGGTAACCGCGGAAGTGTCCCGGCTCGGCCGCGCCAGCGTGGTGTTCTCCCAGCGCATCCTGCGCGGGGAGGAGACCCTGCTGGAGGCCGAGGTCAAGGTGGCGTCCCTGCGCGCGGCCGATTTCCGGCCCTGCCCGATGGACCCGGCGCTGTACGAGGAACTCCGGACGCTGCAGGCCGGTCCGATGCGCTGACCGTATCGCCCGCGGCGGGGCCATCGCCCCGCTGGCATTGCACCAAGACGAAGCCATTGAGGAACAAAGGATGATCGGATCGAGCCTGGCCCTGCTGGCCACCGTGGTGGAGGCACTGCCGCCGGACGCGGCCGCGGCGGCCACCGAGGCGGCGGCTACCGCCGCCCATGGCGGCATCAACTACCTGGACCTGATGCTGCGGGCGAGCCTGCCGGTCAAGCTGATCGTGCTGCTGCTGCTGGCCGGTTCGCTGATCAGCTGGGTGATCATTTTCCGCAAGCTGGGCGCGTTCAAGCGCGCCGACCAGGAAGCGGACGAGTTCGAGAACCGGTTCTGGTCCGGCGCCGACCTCGGCAAGCTGTACGCCGCGGCGACCGACCGCAACCGCGTGGTCGTGGGCCTGGAGGCGATCTTCGAGGCGGGTTTCCGCGAGTTCGCGCGCCTGCGCGACAAGCGCCGCCACGACGGCCGCGCCCAGCTCGAGGGCGCGCAGCGCGCCATGCGCGTGGCCTTCACCCGCGAGGTCGGCCAGCTGGAGCGCAACCTGGAGCTGCTGGCCAACATCGGCTCCCCCGCCCCGTACGCGGGCCTGGTCGGCACCGTGTTCGGCATCATGGTGACCATGCACGACATGGTCAGCCAGGGCCAGCAGGTCGGCATCGCCTCGGTGGCGCCGGGCATTTCCGAGGCGCTGTTCGCCACCGCCATCGGCCTGTTCGTGGCCATCCCCGCGGTGTGGGCCTACAACCGCTACACCACCCGGGTCGAGCGCCTGTCGCAGCGCTACGAGAGCTTCGCCGACGAGTTCAGTTCGATCCTGCAGCGCCAGGCCGGCGGCGACGAATGAGCCGCCGCCCCGACGGGAGCACGCCATGAGCACATTCGCCCGGCACAAGCGCCGCAAGCTCAAGTCCGAGATCAACGTCGTTCCCTACATCGACGTGATGCTGGTGCTGCTGATCATCTTCATGGTCACCGCCCCGCTGCTGAGCCTGAGCGTGGACGTGGACCTGCCCAAGTCCAACGCCCGCTCGGTGGACAGCAAGAAGGACCCGGTGATCGTCACCGTGGACGCCGAGGGCCGCTACTTCCTGACCCTGGAAGGCGGCAAGGCGCAGCCGATCGACGCCACCGAGCTGAGCGCGCGGCTGGCGGCGTTCGTGGCCCAGAACAAGGACTTGCCGGTGTTCGTCGCCGCCCCGGGCGGGGTGGAGTACCAGAAGGTGATGGACACCATGGTCCTGGTGCAGGCCGCCGGCGTGCCGCGGGTGAGCCTGATGAGCCAGCCGGGCGGTCGCTGAGGCCGGCCCGCAGGTGAGCATGCACGCCGACGCCTTCTACCATCGCCCCGAAGACCGCGAGAGCGGCCTTGCCGGCCCGCTGCTGCTGGCGCTTGCCCTGCACATCGGCGTGGCCCTGCTGTTCTGGCTGGCCTGGTGGTGGTCGCCACAGCGCAAGGTGGAGCCGGCGGCCGGTTCCCCGGCGATCGAGGCCTCGCTGGTGATGAGCCCGGCCGACCTGGCCGCGGCCCAGCGCCGCGCCGAGGAAGCGCCCAAGCCGGAGCCGCTGCCGGAGCCGGTGGCCGAGACCGCGCCCGAGGAAACCGTGCCACCGCCGCAGCCGCTGCCCGAGCCGCGTCCGCAGGACGCCACGGTGCAGCCGCAGCAGAAGGCCCAGGACTTCATCCCGCAGCCGGACACCGTCGACCAGGACGAGGCCCGCCGCGACGCGATCGCCAAGGAAAAGGCCGAGAAGGAACAGGAAGAGCGCCGCCGCCAGCAGCAGATCGACCTGACCGAACAGCAGCGGCAGAAGGAAGCCGAGAACCAGCGCCGCCTGGCCGCCCAGGCCGAGGAGGCCGAGCGCCAGAAGAAGCTGGCCGAGATCCGCCGCCAGCGCGAGCAGGCCGCGCGCGAGGCCGAGCGCGCCGAGCAGCGCCTGCGCCAGCTGCAGCAGGTCCAGCAGCGCCAGTCCGCGCCTGCCCAGGCCAGCCAGGGCTCGCCGGGGCAGGGCGGCACCAGCGAGGACCTGACCGCCAAGTACGCCGCCGCGATCCAGCAGGCGGTGACCAACCAGTGGATCCGCCCGGACACCGTGCCCCTGGGCCAGCGCTGCCGGGTGCAGATCCGCCAGCTGCCCGGTGGCGAGGTGATCGACGTGAAGGTGCAGCCCGGCTGCCCCTACGACGAGGCCGGCCAGCGCTCGCTGGAGGCGGCCGTCCTGCGCGCCCAGCCGCTGCCCTACCGCGGCTTCGAATCGGTGTTCCAGCGCACCCTGATCCTGAACTTCGAGGCCCGGGACCGCTGAGGCGGACGTGGGAACTTCTTCCTTCCATGGCGGTCTTTGTCGGCCGCCGCGCTCCGTAGCCAGGGAAGCCCCCGGTCGCGGGGTCGTGCCCGCCGGCGGCGGCCGCGGACGGTTCAGGCCGTTGGCTGGGTGTTCACGCGGTTTTCGTTCATGATTGCGAATATGTTCACGCCAGCGCTGGTATCCCTAGCGTCCCCCAAGAGTGTCCAAGCCCTGCCCATGAAAGCATCCCTGCGCTGGTTCTTCCTGCTTGTCTGCCTGGTCGTGCCGGGCCTGGCGACCGCCCAGCAGCAGGGCCTGGAGATCGACATCATCGGCGGCAACGCCTCGGCGCTGCCGATCGCAGTGGTGCCGATGCCGTACGAGGGCGGCGGCACCCCGCCGCAGACCGACGTGGCCAAAGTGGTGCGCGACGACCTGGCGCGCTCGGGCCAGTTCCGCACCCTGCCGGTGGAGCAGATGGTCGAGCGCCCGACCCGCGGCGGCGAGATCCAGTACCCCACCTGGCGCCAGCTCAAGCAGGACTACCTGGTGGTCGGCCGCGTGCTGGACGCCGGCGAGGGTGGCTACCGCGTCGAGTACGAGCTGTTCGACGTGGCCCGTTCCGAGCGCCTGCTGGGCCTGGCGATGACCGCGCGCGCCAGCGCCATGCGCGACGTCGCCCACCAGATGGCCGACGCGATCTACGAGAAGATCCTCGGCGTGCGCGGCGCGTTCTGGACCCGCATCGCCTACGTCACCGCCAGCGGCACCGGCGGCGCGATGCGCTACGCGCTGGTGGTGGCCGACTCCGACGGCTGGAACCCGCAGGTGGTGGTGCGCTCGGCCGAGCCGCTGCTGTCGCCGGCGTGGAGCCCGGACGGGCGCAAGCTGGCCTACGTCAGCTTCGAGCGCGGCAACTCCTCCATCTACATCCAGGACATCGCCACCGGTGCGCGCGAGCTGGTCTCCAGCTTCCGCGGCATCAACAGCGCGCCGTCGTTCTCGCCGGACGGGCGCAAGCTGGCCCTGTCGCTGTCGCGCAGCGGCAACCCCGAGATCTACGTGATGGACCTGGCCAGCAAGCAGCTGACCCAGCTGACCAACCACTTCGGCATCGATACCGAGCCGACCTGGAGCGCCGACGGTTCCACCATCTACTTCACCTCCGACCGCGGCGGCCGCCCGCAGATCTACCAGGTGCCGTCCAGCGGCGGCGCCGCCACCCGGGTGACCTTCCAGGGCAACTACAACGCCACCGCGACCATCTCGCCGGACGGCAAGAAGATCGCGGTCGCCCAGGGCTCGGGCAACACCTACCGCATCGCACTGATGGACTCCAGCCTGGGCGCGCCCCGCTGGAGCACCATCTCCACCGGCTCCCTGGACGAGTCTCCGAGTTTCGCCCCCAACGGCAGCATGCTGATCTACGCCGCGCGCGAGGGTGGCCGGGGAGTGCTGTACGCAGTTTCGGCCGACGCCCGGGTGCGCCAGCGCCTGGTCCTGGCCGACGGCGACGTGCGCGAACCTGCGTGGTCGCCCTACCGCAGCGCGCGTTAAAAATCGGTTGTAAGATTCGCCCGTTGCACGCTTATCTCAACCACCACCCACTGTGCATCACAAGGAAATGATCATGAACAGTTCCACCCGCGTTCTGCTGGTTTCCCTCCTGTCCGTTGCAGCCCTCGCGGGCTGCTCCAAGAAGGTCAAGGAGCAGCCGGCTCCTGAACCGGCGCCGACTCCCGCCCCGACCGCCCCGGTCGCCGACGACGGCCGTTATGGTCCGGAAGACCTGGATACCGATGCCTGCCTGCGCCAGCGCGTCGTGTACTTCGACTTCGACCAGGACGCCCTGAAGCCGGAGTTCCAGGCCATCGTCGCCTGCCACGCCAAGTACCTGCGTGACCGTCCGTCCTCGCGCATCACCCTGCAGGGCCATGCCGACGAGCGCGGCAGCCGCGCCTACAACCAGGGCCTGGGCGAGCGCCGCGGCAACGCCGTCAACTCCGCCCTGCAGGCGGCCGGCGGTTCGGCCAGCCAGCTGGAGGTCGTGAGCTATGGCGAGGAGCGTCCGGTCTGCACCGAGTCGACCGAGAGCTGCTGGGCGCAGAACCGTCGCGTCGAGATCGTCTACACCGCTCGCTAAGCGATGCTTCGCCCTCGTGCCATCGGCATGATGCTGGTCGTGGCGGCCCTCGCGGCCGCCACGCCCGCGTCTGCGCAGAAGCTGAGCCTGGCCGACCGGGTCGCACGGCTCGAGGCACAGGCCAACAACACCCAGGCCACCCAGGACCTGCTCAACCAGCTGGCGCAGCTGCGCAGCGAGGTGCAGGAACTGCGCTCGGCGCTGGAACAGCTGCAGTACGAACAGCAGCAGATGCAGCAGCGCAGCCGCGACCAGTACCTGGACCTGGACGGCCGCCTCAACCGCCTGGAAGGCGGGGAACTGCCCGCACCGCCGGCCGCCACCACCGGCGCCGCCGCGCCCACCGCACCGGCTGCCCCGGCCGCGACGGCCACCGCCGGCAGTGATGCCCCGCGGGTCCATGGCGATCCGGGCTCGCTGGCCCTGGGTGCCGACGAGCGCGCCGCTTACGAGGCCGCGTTCAATACCCTCAAGGCCGGTGACTACGCCCGTTCGGCCGAGGCCTTCCAGGCCTTCCTGGACACGCATCCGGCCGGTGTCTACGCGCCCAACGCCCTGTACTGGCTGGGCGAGAGCTACTACGCCACCGGCAACTACGCCCTGGCCGGGCAGCAGTTCCGCGCCCTGATGGAGCGCTACCCGACCCACGACAAGGCGCCCGGCGCGCTGCTGAAGCTGGGCCTGTCCCAGTTCGGCGAAGGCGAGGTGCGCCAGGCCCAGGCCACCCTGCAGCAGGTCGAATCGCAGTATCCGGGCAGCGATGCCGCGCGGATCGCCGCCGACCGCCTGCGCTCGATCCAGATCAGCCAGCTGCGCTGATCCGCGTCGCCCCGCGGGCGACCGCCACATTCCGCTTCCAGCCCCGGCATGCGCCGCATGCCGCGCTTGCGCCCGCTTGCCGCGCTTCGTTCCGGCGCCGGCGGCCATGGCCACGGGCCCGTGGGCTTACAATTGCCCCATGAATACCCCCACTCCGCAGAACCGCCTGCGGATCACCGAGATCTTCCTGTCCCTGCAGGGCGAGGCCAACGCCGCCGGCTGGCCGACCGTGTTCGTGCGCCTGACCGGCTGCCCACTGCGCTGCCAGTACTGCGATACCGCCTACGCCTTCCATGGCGGGCAGTGGTGGGAGGTCGACGACATCCTCGCCGAGGTCGCCCGCCATGGCGTGCGCCACGTCTGCGTGACCGGTGGCGAGCCGCTGGCGCAGAAGCGCTGCCTGGACCTGCTGCGGCGCCTGTGCGACGCCGGCTACGACGTCTCGCTGGAGACCTCCGGCGCGCTGGACATCGCCGGGGTCGACCCGCGGGTGTCGCGGGTAGTCGACCTCAAGACCCCCGGTTCGGCCGAGATGGCGCGCAACCGCCTGGAGAACCTCCCGCTGCTGACCGCGCGCGACCAGGTCAAGTTCGTGCTGTGCGGCCGCGCCGACTACGAGTGGGCGCGCGACATGGTCGCCGAGCACGGCCTGGCCGCACGCTGCGACGTGCTGTTCTCGCCCTCCAAGGGCCAGCTGGAGGCGCGCGACCTGGCCGACTGGATCGTCGCCGACCGCCTGCCGGTGCGCTTCCAGATGCAGCTGCACAAGATCCTCTGGAACGACGAGCCGGGGCGCTGACCCGGATGCGGCCCTACAATGGGCCACCCCACACAAAGCAGTTCCCATGAAGAAAGCCGTCGCCCTCGTCTCCGGTGGCATGGATTCGGCCGTCGTCCTGGCCATCGCCCGCGAACAGGGATTCGCCGTGCACGCGTTGAGCGTGCGCTATGGCCAGCGCCATACCTCCGAACTGGATGCCGCCGCGCGCGTGGCCAGCGCCCTGGGCGCGGTCGAGCACAAGACCGTGGCCATCGACCTGCGCAGCATCGGCGGCTCGGCGCTGACCGACGACATCGAGGTGCCGGAGGCCGGCGGCGAGGGCATCCCGGTCACCTACGTGCCGGCGCGCAACACCATCATGCTGTCGGTGGCGCTGGGCTGGGCCGAGGTGCTGGGCGCGGCCGACATCTTCTGCGGCGTCAACGCGGTGGACTATTCCGGCTACCCGGACTGCCGCCCGGAGTTCGTCGCGGCCTTCGAGCGGCTGGCCAACCTGGCCACCAAGGCCGGCGTGGAAGGCGCGGGCATCCGCGTGCACGCACCGCTGATCCGCATGGGCAAGGACGAAATCGTGCGCGAGGGCCTGCGCCTGGGCGTGGACTTCGCCCAGACCGTGTCCTGCTACCGCGCCGATGAGCAGGGCCGCGCCTGCGGCCACTGCGACGCCTGCCAGCTGCGCGCGGCCGGCTTTGCCGCCGCCGGCGTGGCCGATCCGACCCGCTACGTCGCGGCCGCCGGCTGAGGCGCGCGTCGCCGGCGGACGCCGCCGTTGCCGCCGGCAGGCGCAGCAGCCGCCTGATCGGGTAAAATGCGCGGCCCCGGCCTGGCCGGGCTCCGTGGGCCGTTAGCTCAGTCGGTAGAGCATCGGACTTTTAATCCGCTGGTCGTTGGTTCGATTCCAACACGGCCCACCATTGCTTCCGCGCCGGCCTGCCAGGCCGGTCGCCCTGGACCCCGTCGCCGCACGGGGTTTTTTGTTGCCCACGCCCCTACCCGGAGCTGAGGATGAGCGCAGACGAGGCGGCGCTGAGCGCCGAACAGGTGGCCCACAGGAACCGGATCCACGCCTACGGCCTGGTCGCCGGGACGATGGCGGTGATCGCGGTCGCCGCCATCCTGTGGTTCTGGCTGGCGCGCGATTACCCGGTGCTGCGCTACGTGTTCATCGCCGGTGCGGCGCCGTTCGCCTGGTACGCCGGACGGCTGCCGATGGAGGCCTGGCTGGCCGCGGACGCGCGCTGCGCGGCCTGCGGCGCGCCGTACGCGGTATCCGAGACCGGCCGCGAGGAAACCCTGGTCGCGGCCACGCCGCGCCGGCGCGAGTCGGTGGTGGGGCGCTCGATCTCCGGCCCCAACGAAGGCAAGACCCTGGTGCGCAAGGAGAGCTGGACCGAGGAGCGTTACCAGGTCGTGGTCACCCGTGCCTGCAGCGAATGCGGCGACGTGCGCAGCACGCAGTCGGTGCGCACGATCCAGGCCAACAGGACCAGCGACGACGTCTACCGCCGCTGAGCACGGAAAAAGGGAGGCTGCCGCACCACGCCGGTGCGCGGAAGCCGGCACGCGCGGCGCAGGGACGAGAACGCCCGTCCCGGCCGCGTGCAGCGTCGGACGACGTGGTGAGCCGGCGTGGCTGCCGGTCGGGAACGGAGCGCTTCAGTCCTCGCCGCGATAAATCCGCGACAGCCGCGCCCCGTCGTGCGACACGAAACGGCCACTGTCACCCGTCAGCGCGAATCGCCATGCCGCCAGCAGCGCGGTGACGGGGGGGGAACGCCATTGCCTTGCCTTGCGGTACGCCTTCCCGAAATCGTGAAGGCGTTGCTGCAGTCCTGCCCGTTGGGGTGCGGGCTGCCGAGGGTTTTCCTTCACCATTGCATTCTCTCCGGCCGCGGGGGGCGGCCATCGGGTCACGCTGAGTCCTCCCCTGTCGGCGACCATACCGCGTCCCTGGCGTTCCCGGCCACCGCGCCGCTGAACGGCAGCGCGACGGGCGCGGAGGCCGCGTTGAAGCCATCGCCTGGCGGGCCCATAGTCCTCCTGCACACCCCCCCGCGCCCGCGCGTCGCAGGCCGTTCCCGGGCCCCATGAGCACCGCCGCCTTCCATCCCGCCGTCGCCCGCTGGTTCGACGCCGCCTTCCCGGGCCCGACCGAGGCCCAGGCCGCGGCGTGGCCGGCGATCATGGCCGGGCGCAGCACCCTGGTGGCCGCGCCGACCGGCTCGGGCAAGACCCTGACCGCCTTCCTTGCCGCGATCGACGCCCTGGTGCGCGAAGCCCTGGAGCAGGGCGGGCTGGCGGACGAGACCCGGGTGGTCTATGTCTCCCCGCTCAAGGCGTTGTCCAACGACATCGCCCTGAACCTGGAAGCACCGCTGGCCGGCATCGGCGTGGCGCTGCGCGAACTGGGCCTGCCCGAGGTGGGGATCCGCACTGCCGTGCGCACCGGCGACACCCCGCAGTCGGAGCGTGCGCGGCTGCGGCGCAGGCCGCCGCATATCCTGGTGACCACGCCCGAGTCGTTGTACGTGCTGCTGGGCTCCGAATCCGGTCGGGCGATGCTGCGCACGGTGCGCAGCGTGATCGTGGACGAGATCCATGCCCTGGCCGGCAACAAGCGCGGCAGCCACCTTGCGCTGTCGCTGGAACGGCTGGAGGCGCTGTGCGCGCGGCCGCTGGTGCGGATCGGCCTTTCGGCCACGCAGAAGCCGGTGGAGGAGGTGGCGCGCTTCCTGGTGGGCGCCGGCAACGTGCATCCCGGCCGCGACCGCCTGCCCGCCGCTGGCGGCGGCTGGCAGCGCGGCGGCGCGGTGCATGGCGGTAGCGCGAAGCGCGACGCCCCCGACTGCGCCATCGTCGATATCGGCTACACCCGCCAGCGCGACCTGGCCCTGGAACTGCCGCCCACGCCGCTGTCGGCGGTGATGTCCAACGACCAGTGGGAGCAGGTCTACCTGCGCGTTGCCGAGCTGGTGCGCGAGCACCGCACGACGCTGGTGTTCGTGAATACCAGGCGCATGGCCGAGCGCGCCGCGTTCCACCTGGGGCGCCTGCTTGGCCATGACGCGGTCGCCACCCACCACGGCAGCCTGTCGAAGGAACTGCGCCTGGCCGCCGAGCAGAAGCTCAAGGCCGGGCAGCTGCAGGTGCTGGTCGCCACCGCCTCGCTGGAGCTGGGCCTGGACATCGGCGACGTGGACCTGGTGTGCCAGTTCGGCTCGCCGCGCTCGATCGCCGCCTTCCTGCAGCGCGCCGGGCGCGCCGGCCACCATGTCGGCGGCGTGCCGCGCGCGTGCCTGTTCCCCACCACCCGCGACGACCTGGTCGAATGCGCCGCGCTGCTGGACTGCGTGCGCCGCGGCGAGCTGGATGCACTGCGGATCCCGGAAGCGCCGCTGGACGTGCTGGCGCAGCAGATCGTGGCCGAGGTCGCCGCCGCCGAGTGGGACGAGGACGCGCTGTTCGAACGCCTGCGCCGGGCCTGGCCATACGCGCGGCTGCAGCGTGGTCGCTACGACGAGGTGGTGGCGATGCTGGCCAACGGCTTCAGCGACCGCCGCGGCGCGCGCGCCGGCTGGGTCCACCGCGATGCCGTGCACCGCCGCCTGCGCGGCCGCGAGGGTGCGCGCCGGGTGGCGGGCATGTCCGGCGGCACCATCCCCGAAGCCGGCGACTACGCCGTGGTGCTGGAACCGCAGTCGACCTTCGTCGGCACGGTCAACGAGGACTTCGCGGTCGAGAGCATGGCCGGCGACGTGTTCCAGCTGGGCAATGCCAGCTACCGCATCCTGCGGGTCGAGTCCGGCAAGGTGCGGGTCGAGGACGCGCAGGGCCAGCCGCCCAGCATCCCGTTCTGGCTGGGCGAGGCGCCCGGGCGCAGCGACGAGCTGTCACTGGGCGTGTCGCGCCTGCGCGCGGAAGTGGCCGCGCGGCTGCGTGGCGCGGATGCCGCGCAGGCGGAGGCGCCGCTGGCGCCGGAGGGCATCGCCGCGGCGCGCCGGTGGCTGCAGGAGGACGTCAGGCTCGGCGCGGAAGCCGCGCGCCAGCTGGTCGACTACCTCGGCGCCAGCCTGGTGGCGCTGGGTGCCATGCCCACCCAGGACGCGATCGTGCTGGAGCGCTTCTTCGACGAGACCGGCTCCACCCACCTGGTGGTGCACAGCCCCTGGGGCAGCCGGATCAACCGCGCCTGGGGCCTGGCGCTGCGCAAGCGCTTCTGCCGCCAGTTCAACTTCGAGTTGCAGGCCGCGGCCACCGAGGACGCGATCGTGCTGTCGCTGTCCACCAGCCACAGCTTCCCGCTGGCCGAGGTGGCCAGGTACCTGCATTCGTCCTCGGCCACCGACGTGCTGGTGCAGGCGCTGCTGGACGCGCCGATGTTCGCCGTGCGCTGGCGCTGGAACGCGGGCACCGCGCTGGCCCTGCCGCGCTATTCCGGCGGCGGCAAGCGGGTGCCCCCGCAACTGCAGCGGATGAAGTCCGAGGACCTGCTGGCCACGGTGTTCCCCGACCAGGTCGCCTGCCTGGAGAACATCGTCGGCGAGCGCCAGGTGCCGGACCATCCACTGGTGGCGCAGACCCTGCACGACTGCCTGCACGAGGCCATGGACCTGGACGGCTGGCTGGAGCTGCTGCGCGGGCTGGAGTCCGGGCGCATCGCGGTGGTGGCGCGTGACCTGGCCGCGCCTTCGCCGCTGGCGGCTGAGGCGCTCAATGCGCGGCCCTATGCCTTCCTTGACGATGCGCCGCTGGAGGAACGCCGTACCCAGGCGGTGCAGGCGCGGCGCTACGCCGATCCGGAATCGGCTTCGGACCTGGGGCGCCTGGACACCGAAGCGATCGGGCAGGTGCGACGCGAGGCCTGGCCGCAGGCGCGCGACGCCGACGGCATGCACGAGGTGCTGACCGGGCTGGGCTTCGTCACTGGCGAAGAGGTGGCGCGCGAACCGCAGTGGCCGGCGCTGTTGCAGGCGCTGGCCGGCGACGGCCGCGCCGCCTGCGTGGAAGCCGGCGGCCAGCGCTGGTGGGTGGCGGCCGAGCGCCTGCCACAGCTGCTGGCGCTGCATCCGCAGGCGCGGCGGGAACCCGCGCTCGCGGCGCCGGATGAGTTCGCGCGCGTGGCCTGGACTGCCGAGGGGGCGGCGATCGCCCTGCTGCGCGCACGCCTGACCGGGCTGGGGCCGGTGACCGTGGCGGCACTGGCCACCAGCCTGGCCCTGCCGCCGGCCGCGGTCGAACAGGCATTGCTGGCCCTGCAGAGCGAGGGCTATGCGATGCAGGGGCGCTTCAGCCCCGGCGCGCCGGCGCAGGAGTGGTGCGAACGCTACCTGCTCGCGCGCATCCATCGCCTCACCCTGAAGCGCCTGCGCCGCGAGATCGAGCCGGTGGCGCCGCGCGACTTCATGCGCTTCCTGTTCCAGTGGCAGCGGGTGGCGCCGGAGGCGCGGGTGAGCGGGCCGGATGCGCTGGCCGGCGTGCTGGCGCAGCTGGAAGGCTACGAGGCACCGGCCCCGGCCTGGGAAGCGGAGCTCCTGCCGGCGCGGCTGCGCGACTACGCGCCGGCCTGGCTGGACGACCTGTGCAGCGGCGGGCGCACGCTATGGACCCGGTTGCGTGCCGCCGGCAACGAGGCCGAGGGCAACCGCGCCGGTACCTCGCTGCGCAATACCCCGGTGCTGCTGCTGCCGCGCCGGCATGTCGGCCACTGGGCGGCGCTGGCGCCGCCGCTGGATCCCGGGCTGCCGGGACTGTCCTCGCGCGCACGCAAGGTGGCCGACTGCCTGGCCACGCATGGCGCCTCGTTCTTCGACGAACTGCTGGACGCCACCGGCCTGCTGCGCACCGAGCTGGAAGACGCGCTGGCCGAGCTGGTGGCGCGCGGCATGGCCCATTGCGACAGCTTCGCAGGGCTGCGCGCGCTGCTGGTGCCGCCGTCGAAGCGGCCCTCGCCGGGGCGCGGCCGCCGTCGCGGTGCACTCAACGCGATCGAGGATGCCGGGCGCTGGGCCCTGGTGCGCCGGCCCGCGGCGGCGGAAGACGGTGGCCGCCGGCGCCCGGACCCGGAGGCGGTGGAACACGTGGCGCGGGTGCTCTTGCGCCGCTATGGCGTGGTCGGCTGGCGCATCCTCGAACGCGAGGCGGCCTGGCTGCCGCCGTGGCGCGAGCTGCTGCGCGTCTACCACCGCCTGGAGGCGCGCGGCGAGGTGCGCGGCGGACGCTTCATCGAGGGCCTGAGTGGCGAGCAGTTCGCGCTGCCGGAGGCGATCGCGCCGCTGCGCAAGGTGCGCAACCGGCCGCCGGACGGGCAGCTGGTGGAAGTCAGCGCACTGGATCCGCTGAACCTGTCGGGCACGGTGTTGGCCGGGGACAAGGTGCCGCGCATCGGCGGCGCACGCTTGCTGTTCCGCGACGGCGTGCCGGTGGCCGCGCACGTGGCCGGCGAGGTGCGGTTGCTGGCGGCGCTGGAGCCGGCGGTCGAGCAGGAGGTGCGCAGGCGCCTGTCCGGCGAGCCGGAATCCGGGCTGGAAGCGCTGCTGGCCAGGATCCAGGCCAACCTGCCGCAGCCGACGCGCTGAGCCCGGCACCGCGAAGCGCTAGCCGTACTCGCGGATCACGTCCAGCACGTCCTGGCCGTAGCGCGCCAGCTTGCCGCCGCCGACGCCGCCGACCCGCGCCAGTTCGCCGATCGTGGCCGGGCGCAGCTGGGCGATGTCGCGCAGGGTGCGGTCGTGGAAGATCACGTAGGCCGGCACGTTCTGCTCGCGCGCCAGCGCGGCGCGCCAGGCGCGCAGGGCGTCGAACAGCGGGCGATCGTACGAATCCACATGCAGCGTGCTCTGGCTCGGGCGGTCGCTGCCGCCGCGGCCGGAACGGCGCGCCGGTTCCTCGCGCATCAGCACCTGGCGCTCGCCCTTGAGCACCGGCCGCGCGGCCGCGCCCAGGCGCAGGCCGCCGTGGCCCTCGGCATCGACCTCCAGCAGCCCGGCGACCACCAGCTGGCGGAACACGCTGCGCCAGGTATTGGCGTCCAGGTCGCTGCCGATGCCGTAGGTGGACAGTTCGTGGTGGCGGAACTGGCGGATCTTCTCGGTGTCCGCGCCGCGCAGCACCTCGATCAGGTGCGCGGCGCCGAAACGCTGGCCGGTGCGGTACACGCAGCTGAGCGCCTTGCGCGCAGCCTCGGTCGCATCCCAGGTGCGCACCGGCTGCAGGCAGTTGTCGCAGTTGCCGCAGCCCTGGCGGCCATCCGGCGCCTGGTAGGCCTCGCCGAACGCGGCCAGCAGCGCCTGGCGGCGGCAGCCGGCGGTCTCGCAATAGCCCAGCAGCTGGTCCAGCTTGCGCCGTTCCAGGCGCTTGCGTTCCTCGCCGGCCTCGGACTGCTCGATCATCTGCCGCAGCAGGACCACGTCGCCCAGGCCGTAGCCCATCCAGGCCTCGGCCGGCTCGCCGTCGCGGCCGGCGCGGCCGGTCTCCTGGTAATAGCCCTCGATCGACTTGGGCAGGTCCAGGTGGGCGACGAAGCGCACGTCCGGCTTGTCGATGCCCATGCCGAAGGCGATGGTCGCGCACATCACGATGCCGTCCTCGCGCAGGAAGCGGCGCTGGTTCCCGGCGCGCACCTCGGCCGGCAGGCCGGCGTGGTAGGGCAGGGCGGCGATGCCCTGGCCGGCGAGGAACTGCGCGGTCTCCTCGACCTTGCGCCGGGACAGGCAGTAGACGATGCCCGATTCGCCGCGATGCCCGCCGAGGAAGTCCAGCAGCTGCCGCCGCGGGTTGTCCTTGTGCGCCACCGAATAGCGGATGTTCGGGCGGTCGAAGGAGCTGAGGAAGCAACGCGCTTCCTCCAGCGCCAGGCGCTCGGCGATCTCGCGCCGGGTGGGCGGGTCGGCGGTGGCGGTCAGGGCGATGCGCGGTACCTGCGGCCAGCGCTCGTGCAGCACCGTCAGCTCGCGGTACTCGGGGCGGAAGTCGTGGCCCCACTGCGAGACGCAGTGGGCTTCGTCGATCGCGAACAGGGCGATGCGGCTGCGCTCCAGCAGCGACAGGAAGCGCGGTGTCAGCAGCCGCTCCGGGGCGACGTAGAGCAGGTCGAGCGTGCCGTCGAGCAGTTCGCGCTCGACCTGCCGGGCCTGTTCGGCGTCCAGGGTCGAGTTGAGGCAGGCGGCGCGCACGCCCAGCTGCAGCAGCGCTTCGACCTGGTCCTGCATCAGCGCGATCAGCGGCGAGACCACGATGCCGGTGCCCTCGCGCAACAGCGCCGGCACCTGGTAGCACAGCGACTTGCCGCCGCCGGTGGGCATCAGCACCAGGGCGTCGTTGCCGGCGGCGACGTGTTCGATGATGTCCCGTTGCTGGCCGCGGAAGGCGTCGTAGCCGAACACCTGGCGCAGCACGGACAACGCATCGCGCGCCACGGTCGCGCTGCCGGCGCGCGACGGCGTGGCGTTCAAGGATTCCTGCATGGGCCAAGGATACCGGCGCGCGCCGGTGCCGGCATGAACAGAATCGCTTGCATCCGGGCTCAATCCGCCAGCGCGGCTAGCTTCTGCGCCAGCTTCTTTGGCGAGACGCCGCCGCGCGAACCCAGTTCCTGCGCAAACAGCAGCACCCGCAACTCCTCCACCTCCCAGCGCAATGACTGCCAGCCCGGCTGGTCGGCCACGCCGCGCGCGGCGGCCGCGGCCAGGGCATCGGTGAACGGCTTCAGCTCCAGCATGCGCGCCTGGTCGCGCGCCGGATCACGCAGGGCGCGCTCGGCGCGCAGGCTCATGCCCTTGAGCCAGCGCGGGAACTGCGCCAGTGCCTCGGCCGGGGTGTGGCGCAGGAAGCCCGGATGCACCAGGCCGTCCAGTTGCGCGCGCAGGTCGTCGAGGTTGGCGCCGGCCCAGCCCATCAGCGGGGCTTCCAGCTTCGGCTTGAGCGCGGCCACCGCGGCCAGGATCTGCTCGGCCAGCTGCAGGCGCTGCATGGCCTCGGCGAACAGCTGGCGGCCGGCGGCCTCGGCGCGCTTCTGGAATGCGGCGTGGTCGCGGATTTCGCCGAGCCCGTCGGCCAGCACCGCGTTGAGCGCGGCCTCGACCAGGTCGGCGCGCAACTGTTCCTTTTCCTGCGCCTTGTCCTGCGGCGATCCGCCGAACTGCTCGATCGCCGCGTAGAGCAGGCCCAGCTTGGGCGAGACCGGCAGCTGCTTGCGCGCCTGCCTGGCCTTGTCGGCCAGGGCGATGCGCAGCAGGCGGTCGACGCCGCGCGGGTGTGCGGCCTCGGCCTGGGCGCGGTCGGCGAACACCCGCAGCACCGCATGCGTGCCTTCGTCCACCAGCGCCGGGAAACCGGGCACGCCGGCCTCGCCGGTGACCTGCAGCGGCAGCGGCTCCCCGGGGAACTCGCGCAGCTCGCGGGTGCTGGTGGCCAGCGCGTTGGCGGCGCGGGCGGCAAAGGCGCGCGCGGCGCGTTCGCCGAAGCGCGCGCGCAGGTCGTCCAGGTCGCGCGACTCGGCCAGCACCTTGCCGCCGCGGTCCGGCAGCTCGCGCAGGCGCAGGTTCATGCGCAGGTGCGGTTCCAGCGCGGCCTCGTCGAAGTCCAGCGCCGACACCGGGCTGCCGGTGGTACGGGTGAGGAAGCGCGCCAGCTCGCCGGCAATGGAGTCGGCGCTGGGTTGCGGGAAAGCCTCGGCGAAGGCGCGGCCGAAGTCCGGCGCCGGCACGTAGTTGCGGCGCATGGCCTTGGGCAGGGTGCGGATCAGGCCGGCGGCCTTGTCGGCGACGAAGCCTGGCGCCAGCCACGACAGCCGCGCCGGATCCAGCGCGTTGAGCAGCGGCAGCGGCACCTCCAGGGTGACGCCGTCGTCGGCCGCGCCCGGCTCGAACCTGTAGTGCAGCGGCAGGCGCGCGTCGCCCAGCGCGAAGTACTTCGGATACAGGTCGCCCTGCTGGCCCTCGCCGGGCAGCAGGTCGGCCGGCGACCAGCGCAGGGCCTGCTTCTTCTCCTGCTCCAGCTTGCGGTACCAGGCATCCAGCGCGGTGGCCGAGTGGATCTCGGCCGGGATCCGGTCCAGGTACCAGCGCGCCTGCCAGTCCTCGTCGGCGACCAGGCCGGCGCGGCGCAGCTTGGCCTCTTCCTCGCGCGCCTGCTCCAGGGTCTTGAGGTTGGCGGCCACGAACGAGGCCCTGGTGTCGATCTCGCCGGTGACCAGGCCCTGGCGCACGAACAGGTCGTGGGCGCCGGCCGGGTCGATGCGGCCGTAGTGGACCGGGCGCTTGGGCGCCAGCACCAGCCCGAACAGGCTGATCTGCTCGGAGGCCAGCACGTTGCCCTGGGCGCGCGACCAGCGCGGGTCGAAGTGCTTGCGCGCCAGCAGGTGCGGCAGCTCGGCGATCGCCCAGTCCGGCTCGACCGCCGCCGCGGTCAGGCCCCAGACCTTCTGCGTGTCCAGCAGGGTCGCGACCAGCACCCACGGCGGCGGCTTCTTGGCCAGCGGCGAGGCGGGGAACAGCTGGAAGCGGCGCTGGCGCGGGGCCTGGAAGTCGCCCTTCTCGGTGCGGTGGCCGAGCTGGGTGGGCAGGCCGGCGATCAGGGCGCGGTGCAGCGCCTGGTAGGCGGCGGCACGCTCGCGCGCGCCGAAGCGGCCTTCCCCGGAAACGGGGTCAGAGCCACTTTCCGAGCGGGGAGGCGGCGATGGCGAGCGTGAAGCGGGGGAAAGCGGCTCCGACTCCGTTTTCCCCTCGCGCGCAAGGCGCGCGGCGCGGTGCAGCTCGCCGCGGCTGGGGCGGTTGCCCTGGCGGCCCTCGCCCGGGGCCGGCGCGCCGGCCAGCAACGGCAGCAGGGAGCGTTCCGGCTCCTCCTCGCTCCAGCCCAGCTCGTTGCACAGCAGCCTGAGCTGGCGGTGCAGTTCGCGCCATTCGCGCATGCGCAGGAAGCCGAGGAAGCGCTTGGTGCACCAGTCGCGCAGTTTCGACTGGGTCAGCTCGCCATGGGCGTCGTCGTAGGCCTGCCACAGGCGCAGGATGCCGACGAACTCCGAGCGCGGATCGGCGAACTGGGCATGGGCGTTGTCGGCGGCCTCGCGCGCGTCGGCCGGGCGCTCGCGCGGGTCCTGCACGCCGAGGAAGGCGGCGATCGGCAGCATTGCGCGCAGGCAGCCATGGGCCTGTGCCGCCACCAGCATGCGCGACAGCTTCACGTCCACCGGCAGGCGCGCCATCTGCCGGCCGATCGCGGTCAGCCGGCGCTGGCCGTTGCCGGCGTCCTCGACCGCGCCCAGCTCGATCAGCTGCTGCCAGCCGTCGGCGATGGCGCGTTCGTCCGGCGGCTCCAGGAACGGGAAGTCCTCGATCCGGCCCAGGCCCAGCTGCAGCATGCGCAGGATCACCCCGGCCAGGCTGGAACGGCGGATCTCCGGGTCGGTGAATTCCGGGCGGGAGAGGAAGTCGGCCTCCGAATACAGGCGGTAGCACACGCCCTCGGACACGCGGCCGCAGCGGCCCTTGCGCTGGTTGGCGCTGGCCTGGCTGATCGGCTCCACGTGCAGGCGGTCGATCTTCGAGCGCGGGCTGTAGCGCTTGACCCGGGCATCGCCGGGGTCGATCACGTAGCGGATCCGCGGCACCGTCAGCGAGGTCTCGGCGACGTTGGTCGCCAGCACGATGCGCCGCTGCGGGCCGGGGTTGAACACCCGGTCCTGGTCCCTGGCCGACAGCCGCGCGTACAGCGGCAGCACCTCGGTGGAACGGTACTGGCGTTTCTCCAGGGCGCGGTGCACGTCGCGGATCTCGCGCTCGCCGGGCAGGAACACCAGCACGTCGCCGCGCGGGTCCTCGGCGGTGATCTCGTCGACCACGGCGGTGATCGCCGCCACCGGGTCGGCCTCGCGCTCGTGCCGCGCCGGCTTGCGGCCGGTCTGCGCCGGCGGCTCCTCCAGCGGGCCGTCCGGCGGCCGGTAGCGCACTTCCACCGGGTAGGTGCGGCCGGCGACCTCGACCACCGGCGCGTCGTCGAAGTGGCAGGCGAAGCGCGCGGTGTCGATCGTCGCCGAGGTGACGATCAGCTTGAGGTCCGGGCGCTTGCGCAGCAGCTGCTTGAGGTAGCCCAGCAGGAAGTCGATGTTGAGGCTGCGTTCGTGGGCCTCGTCGACGATGATCGTGTCGTAGGCCGACAGCCAGCGGTCGGAGGCGATCTCCGCCAGCAGGATGCCGTCGGTCATGAACTTGACCCGGGTATCGGGGCCGACGTTGTCGGTGAAGCGCACCTGGTAGCCGACCATCCCGCCCAGCGGGGTCTTCAGCTCCTCGGCCACGCGCGCGGCCACCGCACGGGCGGCGATCCGGCGCGGCTGGGTGCAGCCGATGGTCCCGGCCACGCCGCGCCCGGCGGCCAGGCACAGCTTGGGCAGCTGGGTGGTCTTGCCGGAGCCCGTCTCGCCCGCCACCACCACCACCTGGTGGGTGCGCACCAGTTCGACGATGCGTTCGGCCTCGGCGGTGATTGGCAGCGCCGGATCCAGGGTGATGGGCGGCAGGCCTTCGGCGCGCGCCTGGCAGGCCGCGACCGAGGCCGCCAGCGCCTGCTCGAAGCGCGCCCGTAGTTCGGCGTCGGCCGGCTTGCCGCGCCAGCGCGACCACAGCCCGTGCAGGCGGCCGCGGTCGCGGCTGAGGGCACCGGAAATCGCAACCCGACCATCGTCGAGGGCCTGTCGCAGGTCGTCGGTTATCGATTCCATCTATGGGGCCGTGTGAAACTTTGCATAACGCTTTCGGGGTTAGTGTCTATTCTGACAGTCCCCACCCATTCCGTGGACCCAAGCCCCAGGAGTGCAACATGGCAAAGGCCAAGCCCGCCACGAAATCCACCGCTTCCACCAAGCCGCGCAAGGCCACCGGCCTCAACCCGGTCGCGTCCACCTCGCGCATCGAGATCGGCATCGACGCCAACGACCGCAAGGAGATCGCCGAGGGACTGGCGCGCTTCCTGGCCGACGCCTTCACCCTCTACCTGAAGACCCACAACTTCCACTGGAACGTGACCGGCCCGATGTTCAACTCGCTGCACGCGATGTTCATGGACCAGTACACCGAGCAGTGGAACGCGCTGGACGAGGTCGCCGAGCGCACCCGCGCGCTGGGCTTCAACGCCCCCGGTTCCTACGCCGAGTTCACCCGCCTGACCTCGATCCGCGAGGAGCAGGGCGCCGACGGCGTGCCGGACTGGAAGGGCATGGTCCAGCAGCTGGTCGAGGGCAACGAGGCGGTGTGCCGCACCGCGCGCAGCGTGCTCAGGATCGCCGACGAGGCCGGCGACGACCCGACCGTGGACCTGCTGACCCAGCGCCTGCAGACCCACGAGAAGTACGCCTGGATGCTGCGCTCGCTGCTGGAATAAGCGGCCGCCGCGGTACCCCCTCTTGCGGCCGCCCCAGGGCGGCCGCATCTGTTTTGGCGTACGCAGCGCCCCGGCGTCCGTCCATGGCGGGGCCGGCTTGTTGGCGCGGTGCATTGATCGTTAGTGTAGGCACAACCCCACGCGCCGGAATGGCCTTGCCGCGCCCCTCCATCGACGGATTGCATGCCCTGCTGCGGGACCCGGCCGCGTCCCGGTTGCCGGCCAGCCTGCGCGAGCTGCTGCTGCAGGCATGGGACGCCGAGGGCACCGGGCACCAGGCCTCGCTGCCGTGGCCGGTGATCGCCGATACCCTGCGCAACCTGGTCGCCCTGGACGCCGACGAGCCGGCGCTGGCCGCCGCCCTGCTGTACGACCTGCCGGGGCTGCGTGCGGTGGTGGCCGCCAGGGTATGCGCGCAGTGGCCGGCGGTGACCGGCCTGCTCGACGGCCAGGACGCGGCCGACCAGGTCTGGGCCCTGCACGCCGGGCGCGAGGCCGGGCGCAACGGCGAGGGCCTGCGCCGGCTGCTGCTGGCGATCATCCAGGACCTGCGCGTGGTGCCGGTGCTGCTGTCGCGGCAGCTGGCGCGGATGCGCGCCGCCCAGGACCTGCCGGGCGAGGAGCAGCGCGCGCTGGCGCAGCTGACCCGCGACATCCACGCCCCCCTGGCCAACCGCCTGGGCATCTGGCAACTGAAGTGGGAACTGGAGGACCTGGCGTTCCGGGCGCTGGAGCCGGACACCTACCGCCGCATCGCCCACGAGCTGGACGAAAGCCGCGCCGACCGCGAGCGCTACATCGAATCGGTCAAGGCCCAGCTGGGCCGGGCCCTGGCCGAGCACGGGCTGGCCGCGGAGATCAGCGGCCGGCCCAAGCACATCTACAGCATCTGGCGGAAGATGCAGAAGAAGCAGCTGCCGCTGGACAAGCTCTACGACCTGCGCGCGGTGCGGGTGATGGTGGCCGACGTGGCCGCCTGCTACGCCGCCCTGGGCGTGGTCCATTCGCTGTGGGTGCCGGTGCCGGGGGAGTTCGACGACTACATCGCCCGGCCCAAGCCCAACGGCTACAGTTCGCTGCACACCGCGGTGGTCGGTCCGGAGGGACGCACGCTGGAGGTGCAGATCCGCACCCGCGAGATGCACGAGCAGGCCGAGCTGGGCGTGGCCGCGCACTGGCGCTACAAGGAGACCGGCGGCAGCGCGGCCGGCAAGGGCGCCGGCCGCGCGTTCGAGCGCAAGATCGCGTGGATGCGGCAGCTGCTGGAGCAGGCGTCCGAAAACCGCGACGAGGGCCTGGCCGCGGCGCTGGACGCCGAGCTGGTCGAGGAGCGGGTGTACGCGCTGACGCCCAAGGGGGAGGTGATCGACCTGCCCCGCGGCTCCACCCCGCTGGACTTCGCCTACCACGTGCACACCATGGTCGGGCACCGCTACCGCGGGGCCAAGGTCAACGGCCGCATCGTGCCGCTGGGCTACCGCCTGCGCAGCGGCGACAAGGTCGAGATCCTGACCGGCAAGGAGCCGGACCCCAAGCGCGACTGGCTGCTGCCGGCCAACGGCTACCTGGCCAGCGGCCGCTCGCGCGACAAGGTCCGCGCCTGGTTCCACAAGCTGGACCGCTCGCGCAACGTCCAGGCTGGCCGCGAGATGCTCGAGCGCGAGCTCAAGCGCCTGGGCCTGCAGTCCGCCGACTTGGCCCCGGTGGCGAAGAAGTTCCACGCCGAGACGGTCGACGACCTGTACATCCAGGTCGCCCTCGGCGACGTCGGCCCGCACCAGATCGGGCGCGCGCTGCACGAACTGGAGCGCGCGGCCGAAGCCGCCGCCAGCCAGGCCGCGCCGGCGCTGCCGCCGCGCCCGGCCAGCCGCCAGGCGCGCGCCAGGCCACGCCCGGGCTTCACCGTGGAGGGCGTGGGCAACCTGCTGGTGCAGCTGGCGCGCTGCTGCCAGCCGGTGCCGGGCGAGCCGATCACCGGCTACCTCACCCGCAGCCGTGGCGTGACCGTGCACCGCGCCGAATGCGCTTCCTTCGCCCGCCTGGCCGCGGCCCAGCCGCAGCGCGTGCTGCCGGTGGAGTGGGGCTCTGGCGGCAGCGGCTACGAGGTCGACGTGGCGGTGCGGGCGGTGGACCGCAAGTGGCTGCTGAAGGACGTCACCACCCTGATCGCCCAGGAGGACGCCCACGTGGCCGACATCCGCTCGGACCTGCACGCCGACGGCCGCCTGCAGCTGCGCCTGCGCCTGCGGGTGAACGATTACGGCCAGCTGGCCACCCTGCTGGGCAAGCTGGACGCGCTGCCGGGCGTGGAGCGGGCGTGGAGGCTCGGTTGAGGCGCGGAAACGGGGCGGATGCACGTCGCCGCGGGCGCCGCAAGGTTTGCCGCCGACAGCCCGCTGGCATAGGCTTTTGCGCATGAACCCAGGCACTTCAGCACAGGCAGTCGCGAGCGCGCCGCCGGCCACCGGCGAGCCGATTCCCGACTACGTCCTCGAGCTGGAGCGCGCCGCTTCCTACCTCCCGGTGGAGCAGTTGCCGCTGCTGCGCGAGGCCTGGCGGGTGGGCGCCGCGGCCCATGCCGGACAGACCCGCAAGTCCGGCGAGCCCTACATCACCCACCCGGTGGCGGTGGCCACGGTGCTGGCCGAGCTGGGCCTGGACGTGGAGACCCTCGTCGCCGCGATCCTGCACGACACCATCGAGGACACCCCGCTCACCCGCGAGGAGCTGGCCGCCCAGTTCGGCGAGGACGTGGCCCTGCTGGTGGACGGCGTCACCAAGCTGGACAAGCTCAAGTTCCGCGACCGCCAGGAGGCGGCGGCCGAGAGTTTCCGCAAGATGCTGCTGGCCATGTCGCGCGACCTGCGCGTGATCATGATCAAGCTGGCCGACCGCCTGCACAACATGCGCACCCTGGGCGCGCAGAGCCGCGAGGCGCGGGCGCGGATCGCGCGCGAGACCCTGGAGATCTACGCCCCGATCGCGCAGCGCCTGGGCATGAGCCTGGTCAAGTCCGAGCTGCAGAACCTCGGCTTCCGCGCCCTGCATCCCTGGCGCCACGCGATCATCGAGAAGCACATCCGCAGCCAGCCGGTGGTGCGCCGCGAGTCGATGGCCCAGGTCGAGGTGCAGCTGTCGCAGGGCCTGGCCCGCGAAGGCCTGGAGCACCGCCTGGTCAGCCGGATCAAGACCCCCTGGAGCATCTACAACAAGATGCGCAGCGAGGGCAAAAGCTTCGACCAGGTGATGGACGTGTTCGGCTTCCGCGTGGTGGTGCGCTCGGTGGCCGACTGCTACCACGCCCTCGGCGCGGTGCACGCCCAGTTCAAGCCGCTGGACGGGCGCTTCCGCGACTTCATCGCCATCCCCAAGGCCAACGGCTACCAGTCGCTGCACACGGTGCTGTTCGGCCCCTACGGCTCGCCGATCGAGGTGCAGATCCGCACCGAGGAGATGGACCTGATCGCCGAGCGCGGCATCGCCGCGCACTGGACCTACAAGCACGGCGGCGACAGCCCCAACAGCGCGCAGAGCCGCGCCCACGCCTGGATCGTGGAGCTGATCGAGTCCCAGCGCGCCGCCGGCTCCTCGCTGGAGTTCCTGGAGAACGTCAAGGTCGACCTGTTCCCGGACGAGGTCTACCTGTTCACCCCGAAGGGCCGGATCCTGGCCCTGCCGCGCAACTCCACCGCCCTGGACTTCGCCTACGCGGTGCACACCGACGTGGGCAACCAGGCCGTGGCCGCGCGCGTGGACAAGAAGCTGGTGCCGCTGAAGACCAAACTCTCCAGCGGCCAGACCGTGGAGATCATCACCGCCAAGTCGGCCGCGCCCAAGCCGCAGTGGCTGGAATTCGTGGTTACCAGCAAGGCGCGCACCTCCATCCGCCACCAGCTCAAGCAGCTGGAGCACGAGGATGCGGTGCAGCTGGGCCACCGCATGCTCGACCGCGCGCTGGAGGCGATGGGCAGCTCGCTGGAGCGGCTGCCGGCCAAGCGCCTGGAGTCGTTCCTGGCCGAGCACCGCTTCCCGCGCCTGGAGGCGTTCCTGGCCGAGGTGGCGCTGGGCAACTGGATGCCCAGCCAGGCGGCGCAGGCGCTGATGGCCTATGCCGAGCTGCGCGGCGGCGCCCAGTCCAAGCACTCGCAGGAGAAGATCCTGATCAACGGCACCGAGGGCGGGGTGGTCAGCTTCGCCAACTGCTGCCAGCCGATACCCGGCGACGAGATCATGGGCTACCACACCTCCGGCAAGGGCGTGGTGGTGCACCGCCTGGACTGCCCGAACCTGGCCGAGTTCCGCAAGTCGCCCGAACGCTGGGTGCCGATCGACTGGGACCCGAACGTCACCGGCGACTACGACACCTCGCTGATCGTGGACGTGGAGAACCACACCGGCGTGCTGGCGCAGCTGGCCGCGGCGGTGGCGCAGAGCCAGTCCAACATCGAGCGGGTGGACTACCTGGACCGCGACATGAACGCCGCGCAGCTGCGCTTCGCCATCCAGGTGCGCGACCGCACCCACCTGGCCGAGGTCATCCGCCGCCTGCGCCGGCTCAACGTCGTCCAGGGCGTGCGCCGCCAGTAGCGGCCGCCGCCACCCCGGGCCGGCGGCGGCGCGGGACGCTAGAATCCGCCCCTGTCCTACACCACCCGGGAATCCGCCCCCATGCTGCAGATCGTCCACACCGACCACGCCCCGGCCGCCATCGGCCCCTACTCGCAGGCCGTGCGCAGCGGCAACACGGTGTATTTCTCCGGCCAGATCCCGCTGGTGCCGGCCACCGGCGAGGTGGTCGAGGGCGGCATCGAGGCACAGGCGCGGCAGGTGTTCGAGAACCTCAAGGCGGTGGCCGAGGCGGCCGGCGGTTCGCTGGACCGGATCGTGCGCCTGGGCCTGTACCTGACCGACTTGTCCCAGTTCGCCGCGGTCAACGCGGTGATGCAGCAGTACTTCACCGCGCCGTACCCGGCCCGTTCCACCATCGGCGTGGCCGCGCTGCCCAAGGGCGTGGCGTTCGAGGCCGACGCGGTGATGGTGCTGGACTGACCGCGCAGGCGTGGCACCCCGGGTCCCCGCGCCAGCGCTGGCAGGGCAGGGCGCCACGCCGCTGGCGTCCCTGCGCGGCGTAGGCGCCCGGCTCGCCGGGAGCCTGGCCGCGCGCGGGCTGGCCACGGTCCAGGACCTGTGGTTCTGGCTGCCGCTGCGCTACGAGGACCGTACCCGCCTGACCGGGATCGCCGACCTGCGTCCCGGCGAGCCGGCCCAGGTCGAAGGCACGGTCGAGGCGGTCGAGCGCGGCTTCCGCTACCGTCCGGTGCTGCGGGTGGCGGTGGGCGACGGCTCGCGCCGCACCCTGGCGCTGCGCTTCTTCCATTTCCGCGCCGCGCAGGTGGCGCAGTTCCGCCCGGGCGTGCGCCTGCGCTGCTTCGGCACGCCGCGGCCCGGCCAGCACGGGCTGGAGATGGTCCATCCCAGCTACCGGATCCTGGCGCCGGACGAGGATCCGGGCCTGGGCGACACCCTGGACCCGGTCTATCCCGCGATCGAGGGCGTGGGCCCGGCAACCCTTCGCAAGCTGATCGCGCAGGCGCTGGAGCGGTTGCCGCCGGCCGAGGCGCTGGAACTGCTGCCGCCGGGCATGCCCGGCCTGGCCGGCCTGCCGGGGCTGCGTGAATCGCTGTTGGTGCTGCACCGGCCGGCGCCCGGCGAGGACCTGGCGGCGCTGGCCGCCGGAACCCATCCGGCGCAGCGCCGGTTGGCGCTGGAGGAGCTGCTGGCCCACCACCTGGGCCTGCGCCGGCAGCGGCTGGCGCAGCAGCAGCTGCGCGCCCGCGCCCTGGACGGCCCCGGCGAGCTGGCGCGGCGGCTGCAGGCAAGCCTGCCGTTCGCCCTGACCGGGGCACAGCGCCGGGTGTTCGAACAGATCCGCGCCGACCTGGCCGGCCCCAGCCCGATGCAGCGGCTGGTGCAGGGCGACGTCGGCTCGGGCAAGACCGTGGTCGCGGCGCTGGCCGCGACCCTGGCGGTGGAGCGTGGCGGCCAGGTCGCGCTGGCCGCGCCTACCGAGCTGCTGGCCGAGCAGCACCTGGCCAACCTGCGCGCCTGGCTGGAGCCGCTGGGCATCCGCGTCGCCTGGCTGGCGGGCAAGGTCACCGGCAAGGCGCGCGCGGCGGCGCTGGCCGACGTAGCCTCAGGCGCCGCCCAGGTGGTGGTCGGTACCCATGCGCTGATGCAGGAGGGCGTGGCCTTCCACGACCTGGTGCTGGTGATCGTGGACGAGCAGCACCGCTTCGGCGTGCAGCAGCGCCTGGCGCTGCGCGACAAGGGCCCGGCCCACGGCCACGTGCCGCACCAGCTGGTGATGACCGCCACTCCGATCCCGCGCACCCTGGCGATGACCGCCTACGCCGACCTGGATGTGTCGGCGATCGACGAATTGCCGCCCGGCCGCACCCCGGTGCAGACCGTGGCGGTCAGTGCCGACCGCCGCCCGGAACTGGTCGAGCGCATCCGCGTGGCCTGCGCCGAGGGCCGCCAGGTGTACTGGGTCTGCACCCTGATCGAGGAGGCCGAGGACGCCGGCAACGGCCAGGGCCCGGGGCTGCAGGCGCAGGCGGCCGAGCGCACCTTCGAGCAGTTGACCGCGCAGCTGCCGGGCGTGCGCGTGGGCCTGGTCCACGGCCGCATGAAGGCCTCGCAGAAGCAGGCGGCGATGCGCGCGTTCAAGGACGGCCAGACCGACCTGCTGGTGGCCACCACCGTGATCGAGGTCGGCGTGGACGTGCCCAACGCCTCGCTGATGATCATCGAGAACGCCGAGCGCCTGGGCCTGGCCCAGCTGCACCAGCTGCGCGGCCGGGTGGGGCGCGGCGCGGCGGCCTCGACCTGCGTGCTGCTGTACCAGCCGCCGCTGTCGGCGATGGCGCGCCAGCGCCTGGACGTGCTGCGGCGGACCGGCGACGGCTTCGTGATCGCCGAGGAGGACCTGAAGCTGCGCGGCCCCGGCGAACTGCTGGGTACGCGCCAGACCGGCCTGGCCGCGTTCCGCATCGCCGACCTGGCGCGCGACGCCGACCTGCTGCCGAAGGTCCACCAGCTCGCCGACCGCCTGCTTGCCTCCGCGCCGGAGACCGCCGACCGCGTGATCGCGCGCTGGGTCGGCGGAGCGGCGCGCTACGCCGGCGCCTGACATCGCACGCGTGTTCCCCCGGCATTGCCCTGCGCGCGCGGCGGCGCGACACTGCGCGGCCCTCTCATGGAGAACACGATGAGCGACCGTATCCCGCTGCTGATCGACACCGACCCCGGCGTCGACGACGCGCTTGCCCTGCTGATGGCCTTCAACGACCCGCGCCACGAGGTAGTGGGCCTGACCATCGCCGCCGGCAACGTCGGCCTGCAGCACACGGTGCGCAACGCGTTGAAGCTGCGCGAGGTCGCCGGCCAGCTGCAGGTGCCGGTGTTCGCCGGCTGCGACCGCCCGCTGGTGCACGCCCCGCGCGAGGACGCGGCCCATGTGCACGGCCGCGATGGCTTCGGCGACGTCGGCTATCCCGACCCGGCCGGCCAGGCCGAGGACGAGCACGCGGCGCTGGCGATCCTGCGCCTGTCGCACGAGCACGCCGGGCGCCTGGTGCTGGTCGCGCTCGGGCCGCTGACCAACCTGGCCCTGGCCCTGCGCCTGGACCCGACCCTGCCGCAGCGCGTGGCGCGGCTGGGGGTGATGGGCGGCGCGGTCAGCGCCCACGGCAACATCACCCCGGTGGCCGAGTTCAACGTCGGCTTCGACCCGGAGGCCGCGCACGTGGTGCTGTCCGGCTTCCCGAAGTACGACCTGGCCGACTGGGAGGCGACCCTCGCGCACGGCTTCCACCACCGCGAGGTGGAGAAGTGGCTGGCGGCCGATTCGCCGCGGGCCAGGTTCTACGACGCGATCTCGCGCCAGACCCGGCTGTGGTCGGAGGACCGCCGCGGCGAGCACTGGCATTCGGCCGACGCCCTGGCCATGGCCTGGGCGCTGGAGCCGGACGGCGCGCTGGAGACGGCCGAGCGCCCGGTGGCGGTGGAAACCGAAGGTCGGTTGACCCGCGGCCTGACCGCGGTGGACTGGAACCGCCAGACCGGCGCCCCGGACAACGCCCGGATCCTGCTGCGCTACGACCAGGTCCGGTTCGACGCCCGGGTGCAGGCGGCCCTGGCCGCCGCCTGAGTGCCGCGGCACGCCCCTGGGGAGGCCCCGGCCTTGCACCGGCCGGGGCTGACCCGCTAGAATGCCGGGCTCAGTCCGCTACAGCCTACGGTGCGCCATGAAGGCCGACATCCATCCCGAGTACCGCGAAGTCGTCTTCCACGACGTCACCTCCGACTTCAAGTTCCTGACCCGTTCGACCCTGGCGACCACCGCCAAGGAGACGGTGAAGTGGGAAGACGGCAACGAGTACCCGCTGGTCAAGATCGAAATCTCCTCGGCCTCGCATCCGTTCTACACCGGCAAGCACAAGGTCGTGGACACCAGCGGCCGCATCGACAAGTTCCAGCGCCGCTACGCGCGCTGATCCCGGGCGCCGCCGCGAGGCGGACGACCCGGACCCTGTGACGCTGACCGGAGCGGCCGCCCTCGAGCGGCCGCTTCGTCGTGGGTGGTTTCCGCCGTGGCGGGACGCAGCGTGCCGCCGGCGAAGGGCTCCTACGACTTCCGTCCAGCGGACCGGGGCGTATGGCCTGTGCGATAATCCTCGCGTTCCGCGGCACGCGTCGCGGACCCCACTCCCGCGACCCTTGCGCTCCCGCGCGAAGGATCGCGCTTACCCCAAAGAGGAGCGCACACCGTGTCCAATCTCGACCAGGTCACGTTGAATGCCGGCGACAAGTCGGTGACCCTGCCGGTGCTCAAGCCGACCCTGGGCAACGGCTGCATCGACATCTCGAAGCTGACGAAGGAAACCGGCCTTTTCACCTACGACTCCGGTTTCACCGCCACTGCCAGCTGCAAGTCGGCCATCACCTACATCGATGGCGACAAGGGCGTGCTGCTGTACCGCGGCTACCCGATCGAGCAGCTGGCCGAGCACTCCAGCTTCCTGGAGGTGGCCTACCTGCTGATGAACGGCGAGCTGCCGACCGAGGCCGAGTTCAAGAAGTTCGAGCACGAGGTCACGCATCACACGATGATGCATGAGTCGCTGAAGAACTTCCTGCAGGGCTTCAACTACGACGCGCACCCGATGGCCATGCTGGCCGGCACCGTGGCGTCGCTGTCGGCGTTCTACCACGACACCCTGGACCTGAACGATCCGGAGCAGCGCCGCCTGGCCGCCATCCGCCTGCTGGCGAAGATGCCGACCCTGGCCGCCGCCGCCTACCGCTACTCGATCGGCTGGCCGATCCGCTACCCGCGCAACAACCTCGACTACGTCAGCCGCTTCCTGCACATGATGTTCGAGGTGCCGAGCGAGCCGCTGGAGCTGAACCCGGTCGTGGCCAAGGCGCTGGACCTGCTGTTCATCCTGCACGCCGACCACGAGCAGAACGCCTCCACCTCGACCGTGCGCCTGGTCGGCTCGACCGGCGCCAACCCGTACGCCTCGGTGGCGGCGGGCATCACCGCGCTGTGGGGCCCCGCGCACGGCGGCGCCAACGAGGCGGTGCTGAAGATGCTCGAGGAGATCGGTACCCCGGACAAGGTCGACACCGCCATCGCCAAGGCCAAGGACAAGAACTCCGGCTTCCGCCTGATGGGCTTCGGCCACCGCGTCTACAAGAACTTCGACCCGCGCGCCAAGATCATCCGCGAGATGACCCACAAGGTGCTGGGCGAGCTGGGCGTCAACGACCCGCTGCTGGAAGTGGCCATGAAGCTGGAAGAGGCCGCGCTGAAGGACGACTACTTCATCCAGCGCAAGCTGTACCCGAACGTGGACTTCTACAGCGGCATCATCTACAAGGCGCTGAAGATCCCGACCGAGATGTTCACCGTCATGTTCGCCATCGGCCGCACCGCCGGCTGGGTGTCGCACTGGCTGGAGCAGCAGGTCGACCCGGAGGCGAAGATCGGCCGTCCGCGCCAGATCTACACCGGTTCGGACGTGCGCGACTACAAGCCGTTCGCCCAGCGCTGAGCGGCGCCGTAGCGCGACCAGGAACGCCCCGCACCCGCGGGGCGTTTCCTTTTGCGCGGCCGCCGGCTCAGCCGCCGGCCAGCAGGCCGCGCACCTGGGCCAGCGAGGCGCGCGGCATCGGCCGCTCGTCCAGCGCCGACAGCGGCGCCTGGCGCAGCACCGCGCCAGGCAGCACGGTCAGCTCGAAGGCCAGGTCCTCGGCCTCGAACAGCCAGGCGGTGACCTGCAGCTCGCGGCGGCGGTCCAGGCGCACGCGGCGCCCGCGCGGCTCGGCCGGGATCCGGTGCTCGGCCAGGAAGCGGGCCACCGCCTCCGGGTCGTCCGCGTGCAGGTGCAGGGCCACCGGCGAGCCGGCGTCGGCGGTGCCGTCCAGCACCGGGCCCACCAGGCGCGGCTGGAAGGCGGCGAAGAACTCCATGGCGCGGGCCGCGGCCTCGCGCCGCACCCGCACCGCGTCGGCCTGCGCCGGGCCGAGGAAGATGCGCTGGTACTCGCGCAGCGCCTCCTCGATCTCCTGGTTGCGCGGCAGCGAGGTCTCGTCGTGGATGCCCAGGCGGCTGGCGGCCTTGCGCCGGGCCTGGTTGTAGTCGCGGATGCCGCTCTCGGCCATCAGCCGCGCCGCCTCGTTGGCGAGCCGGCGGCGGCGTTCGCCCTGCCTGGCTTCCGCATGCTGGCGCGCGCGGCCCATGGCGATTCCCCCGTCAGAACCTGGGAACGACTGTAGCGCAGCGCGGTGACGGTGCGGTCACGGCGCCGCACGGGCGTTCAGAAGATGTCGAACGCCTCTTCGTCCATGTGCTCCGGCGCCAGGTAGTCGAGGTTGTTCTGCAACCGCTCCAGGTCCTCGACCTTGATGTACTCGGCCAGGCCCTCGCCGAAGGTCGAAACCCGCCCGGAGCCGTCGACATAGACCTTGACCATGCCCTCCGGCGGCTCGTTCGGCGTCACCGGCTGGCCTTCCAGCGCCACCTTCATGTAGTCGATCCAGATCGGCAGCGCGGCCTTGCCGCCATACTCGCGGTAGCCCAGTGACTTGAAGTCGTCGCGGCCGACCCAGACCGTGGTGGCCAGGTTGCCGCCGAAGCCGGAGAACCAGGCGTCGCGGTGGTCGTTGGTGGAGCCGGTCTTGCCGCCGACGTCCTCGCGGCCCAGCACCCGGGCCGCGGTGCCGGTGCCGCGCAGGACCACGTCGCGCATCATCGACACCAGCTGGTAGGCGGTGCGCTCGTCGATCGCCCGCGGCGCGATCTTGCCGGCCGGCGGCTGCGGCAGGGCCTCGCGCGCCGGCGCCGGCTGCGCCTGTGCCTGGCCCGGCGCGGGCAGGGCGCCGAAGTTGAAGCCGTCCACCACCTGCGGCGCCGCGGCGGAGGCCGAACCGCCGCCGCAGCCGCGGCAGGCCACCGCCGGCTCGGCC